>JBBQIE010000154.1:0-5837 GCA_038324625.1 Anaerolineae bacterium
AGTGACAATCTCCAAGGATATGACCATCGGCGACACCGTGCAGACCTACCCCCAGACGGTCGAGGTTTTCCTGCGCCACGGGCTCTTCTGCCTGGGTTGCGCCGCCGCTCGCTTCGAGAACATCGAGCAGGGGGCTATGGCTCACGGCATCGAGCTCGACGATCTGATGACCGACCTGAACGCCGCGGTCAACGAGCCCGAGAGCGAAGCGACGGAGTAGAGTTCCGGCCCGAATAGGCGCGTGTCCGCGAGGTTCGGGCACGGTGGTAGGTAGCGAGACTATGGCAGTGAGAGATGTGGTACTGGACGGAGATCCCGTCCTGAGGCGTCGGGCCCGCCCGGTGCGCCGATACGGCGACCGCCTGCGGGCACTGGTCTCCGATATGTTCGAGACTATGGACACCGCCAACGGCCTTGGCCTAGCGGCGCCCCAGGTCGGACGGGGCGAGCGGGTCGTCGTGGTCCAGATACCGGACGACTACGAGGACGATCCCCATGCCGGCACTCGGCTGGCCCTCTGCAACCCCGAGATCGTGAGGGCGCGCGGGGAAGAGCTGGGCCAGGAAGGCTGCCTCTCGGTCCCCCGTTTCTATGGGGAGGTCCGGCGAGCGGAGCAGGTCACCGTCAAGGGTCTCGACCCTCACGGCACCGAGATCCGCATCAAGGCCGAGGGCTTGCTGGCGCGGGTGCTCCAGCACGAGCTAGACCACCTCGACGGCATCCTGTTTCTGGACAAGGTCGAGGAGGGAATCCTGGAGTACATCGGGGAGGGAGATCTGGAGGAGTTAGCCTCCGAGCCCGCCCCCTCCGGGATGGCCCTGGAGGGCTAGGTCAGACTGGTCCCAGTTCCCGGCGTCCCCAAGAGCGGTCAAAAATCATCGAGAAGGCCCAGTCAGTGACTGGGCCTTTTTTCGCTTCCCCCTGGCACCCTCGGTCGGGTTGGTTGACCACCTGACGGCCGGCGGGCCCCGTGGTACACTCCCTGTCGTTGATCGTGAGACGCACCGTTATGCTGGGAGGAGCCACGTGCCTGACACCGCCAAACACTACGACTATCTCGTCATCGGTTCCGGGTCCGCCACCACCGCCGCCGACCTGGCCCTGTCGCAGGGCCTTAAGGTGGCCCTAGTGGACAAGGAGCCGACCGGGGGCACCTGCCTGACCGTGGGATGCATACCCTCCAAGCTCCTAGTCTACCCCGCCGACCGGGTGGTGGAGATCGAGGAGGCCGCCAAGCTCGGCATCTACGCCGAGATTATGCGGGTGGATTTCGGCGCCATCATGGGCCGAATGAGGGCCACGGTGGCCGCCGGCATGCGCCACATCCGCCAGGGCCTGGAATCCACCGAGAACCTGGACTTCTACGACGGCGAGGGCCGATTCCTGTCCGACTACACCCTGGAGGTTAAGGGCCATACCATCTCCGCCGACAGGATCATCATCGGGGCCGGGGCCCGACCTCACGTTCCTCCCGTCGAGGGTCTGGACCAAGTGGAGTACCTGACCAACGAGAGCCTGCTCCAACTGGAGGAAAGGCCGGACAGCCTCATCATCATCGGCGGCGGCTACATCGCCGCCGAATACGGCCACTTCTTCGCCGCCATGGGCACGAAGGTCACCATCATTCAGAACGAGGATCGGCTGGTCTCCAGTGAGGAGCCGGAGATCTCCGACCTCCTGGCGCGCAAGCTCTCCGAGCGCATGGAGATCCACCTCAACACCGAGGCCGTCTCCGTCCGCCGAGCCCCGGAGGGGGTGGAGGTAAAGGCCCGGACCCTACCCAATCAAGAGTCGGTCAACTTCCGGGCCCAGCGCCTGTTGGTGGCCACCGGGCGAACCTCCAACGCCGACCGGCTCCACGTGGAGGCCACCGGCGTGGAGACCGACGCCCGCGGCTACATCCGCGTCAACCCCCGCATGGAGACCAGCAAAGAGAACATCTGGGCCCTGGGAGACGTGCTGGGCAAGTATATGTTCAAACACGTGGCCAACGAGGAGGCCTACGTCGCCGCCCATAACAGCCTCCACGATGAGAAGCTGGAGATGGACTACCACGCCGTGCCCCGCGCGGTCTTCTCCCACCCCCAGATCGCCTCGGTAGGATTGACGGAAAGGGCCGCCCGCGAGGAGCACGACATCCTGATTGGGCACAGTCACTACTCGGACGTGGCCAAGGGGGATGCCATGATGGAGCGCGACGGCTTCGCCAAGGCCATCGTGGAGCGAGAATCGCGGGAGATCTTGGGCTTTCACCTGATTGGGCCCTATGCCCCCATCCTCATCCAGGAGGTGGTGGACATCATGGCCCTGCACGGCACCACCGGCCATCTCTTCTCCGCCATGCACATCCACCCCGCCCTCCCCGAGCTGGTCCAGAGGACCCTGGCTCATCTCCATGAACCGGCGCCTGTCCACTAGAAGCCTTCCGGTTATCGGCGTGAACGCCCTCCCCACTGAACTCCACCCGATGTGGTGTTCTTTTTGACTTCATCGCGATGGTATGGCATACTCTCGCCTAGCAAGGGCTTTCGAGCCCCTCACGTTGCCATCTTATGACAAAGGAGGTGATGCCAGTGGATGGTAGTACCAGAACTACGGCTCCTCGGCGTCACCTCCGAGTTTTGTAGTAGAAGAGGACGCCGAGGAGCCACGGCAGAAAACCGGGGCGGCTAAGCCGCCCCGGTTTTCATTTGCCCTGCTGCTCATGACGTGCCTGATGACAGCTGGGTCGGGTAATAGAGGCGCCCCTCTCCCACGCGTGGGAGAGGGGCAGCCATTTGCTGAGCAAATGGCTAGGGTGAGGGCCGGGCGCCGTGCCTAGCCCAGCAACTCGATTATGGCCACGCTGGCGATGAGGATGCCCAGCTGGGCAGCGGTAACCCGGAGAAAGCGCTTCGGCAGCAGGTTACGCTCGGCGCCCTCCCGGTAGTAGTTCTCGGTGAAGATGACCACCACCAGCCAGACCAGGCCGATCAGCAGCATGGGCCAGCTCACGGCGGCGGAGCGGGCCCACTTGCCGACGAACCGGACTGCCAGCACGATCAGGGCCTGGCGCATGAAGACCAGATCCGCCAGGCCAAGGGCACAGGTGAACAGCCAGCCACCGTAGATGGCCGCGTACTTCCCAATCGTTCTAACCATAGTAGTAACCATTCTCGTTCTTGCCCTCCGGCTCTAGGCGGTGAGGGCGCTAACTCCTCTCAGGGTAAGTTCTTCAGCGAAGTGACAGGCGGCAAAATGCTCGGGCTTGATCTCCCGTAGGGCCGGTTCCTCCTGAGAGCAACGGGCCTGGGCATAGCGGCACCGAGGATGGAAATAGCAGCCGCTGGGGGGGTTGGAGGGGTCGGGCACTTCACCCTCGAGGATGATGCGGTTCTTCTCCATGCGCGGGTCGGGCCGGGGCACGGCCGACAGCAGGGCCTCGGTGTAGGGCATCAGAGGGTTCATGTAGAGCTCTTCCGTCTCGGCGGTCTCCACCAGCTTGCCCACGTACATGACGGCCACGGAGTCGCTGACGTGCTCGACCACGCTCAGGTCATGGGCCACGAATAGGTAGGAGAGGTTCATCCGCTCCTGAAGGTCCTCGAGGAGGTTGAGGGTCTGGGCCTGAATGGAGACGTCCAGAGCCGAAACCGGCTCATCAGCCACCACCAACTGGGGGTTGAGGGCGAGGGCGCGGGCAATGCCGATCCTCTGCCGCTGGCCGCCGCTGAAGGCGTGCGGGTAGCGGCGCATGTACTCCGGCCGGAGCCCCACCACCCGGAGCAGTTCCGCCACCCGGTCCTCCAACTCCTTCCCCTTGGCCACGTGGTTGACAATCAGGGGCTCACCCACGATGTCCAGAAGGGTCATCCGGGGGTTAAGGGAGGAATAGGGATCCTGGAAGATCATCTGCATGTTGCGCCGCAGATGCCGGATGGTTTCCTTGTTGGCCTGGACCACATCCACCGGGCCCAGTTCCTGGTCGTGGAAGATGACTTCCCCCGAGGTGGGCTCGATGGCCCGCAGGATACAGCGGCCGGTGGTGGTCTTACCGCAACCGCTCTCCCCCACCAGGCCCATGGTCTTTCCCTGGGGAACGGTGAAAGTGACCCCGTCCACTGCCTTGACGTACCCGGACACCCGCCGCATGAAGCCTCGCACGATGGGGAAGTGCTTCTTCAGGTTGCGGACCTCAAGGATGGGCTTGCTCTTGCTTCCGTTGCTGTTGTCCACTGCCATCTCTCAGCCTCTCTCCCTCACTTGCCGTTGTAAAGCAGGCAGCTCACCAGATGCCCATTGCCTACATCCACCAACTGCGGTTCCGTGACATTGCAGACCCCGGGCATGAAGCTGGGGCAGCGGGGGTGGAAGGTGCAACCCGGCGGGATATTGTATGGGTCAGGCACCATGCCCTTGATCGTGTCCAGCCGCACCCGGCTTCGTCGTCCGATCTTGGGGATGGAGCGGAGCAGGGCCTTGGTGTAGGGGTGCTTGGGGTCGTGGAAGATATCATCCACGGTGGCCCGCTCTACCACTTTGCCCAGGTACATCACGATCACGTCCTCGGCCATCTCGGCGATCACCCCCAGGTTGTGGGTGATGTACATGATGGCCATGCCCATCTCTTCCTGAAGGCCGCGCATCAGGGCGAGAATCTGGGCCTCGGTGGTGACGTCGAGGGCGGTGGTGGGCTCGTCGGCGATGAGCAAGCTGGGCTGGCAGGACAGGGCCATGGCGATCATGGAGCGCTGCCTCATGCCGCCGGAGAGCTCCCAGGGGTAGCGGTTGATGACGTCGTCGGCGCGAGGGAGGCCGCAGTGCCGCAGCATATCAATGGCGATCTCTCGGGCCTCGTTCTCGGAGACTTCCTGGTGCAGGAGTATGGCCTCCATGATCTGGTTCCCGATGGTGTGTACCGGGGAGAAGGAGGTCATCGGTTCCTGGAAGATGAGGGCGATCTCAGCGCCGCGGATGGCCCGGATCTCGTCCCCGGTGGGGTCGAGCTGGGCCAGGTCCACCACGCTCTCGGTCTGGCTGGCACCGTTGCCCTTAGCGTAGCGATGGAACATGATGGTGCCTTCCACGATCTTGCCGGGGCTGGGCACGATGCGCAGGATGGACTGGCCGGTGACGCTCTTGCCGCACCCGCTTTCGCCCACCACTCCCAGGGTCCGACCACGTTTGATGTCGAACTCCACCCCATCAATGGCTCGGACCGTGCCCTCGTCTAGGAAGAAGTAGGTCTTGAGATTGTCAACCTCGATGAGAAGGTCTCTCTCCCTCTGTGCCGTCACCATCTCCTCTACCTCGCTTAAGGATCAGCAGCGTCCCGGACCGGCGCCTCAGGGGGCATAGCCAGGCGGCGGGCGCTATGGCATGTAGCCCCACCCCAGGAGCCACAGCGTCAAACCGCCACCTGCCGGATGAGTGCCGCTGGTGGAACCCCCCGTGGATAGCCGGCGGGTGAGAGCCCAACTCTGGGAAGGAAAGGCTTGCGGCGACAGTATCATGGCTGGGGTGGCCAATGTCAAGCGAGCCAAACCCGTGAACCCGTGGATGCCGTCTCAGACTGGGGGCAGAACTGCCGGCAATCCATAGCCATCACGTAGGGGCGCAGTTTCCGCGCCCTTTGCCGCGGAGATCTGCCTTTCCTCCCGGGGGAGGGCGCGGAAACCGCGCCCCTACCTCGATCCCAGCCGGGCCTGCGGCGCCTCCGCCCCCAAACTGAAATGCACCCGACCCGTGGGATGCCTCTGAATAGGTGGCGGGTTCTCGCCTTCAGTGGCGATATCCCGTGCGTCATGCTGAATGGAGCGCTCTTCAGCGGAGTGAAGCATCTCGCCCGCGCGAGGCGA
>JBBQIE010000155.1:0-5825 GCA_038324625.1 Anaerolineae bacterium
GGGCCCGCAAGCGAGTGGAGGAGCTGCTGGGACAGTACCGGAAGCCGGACCGGGACCCGGCGGTGCTGGAGAAGATGCGCGCGGTCATGGAGCGGGCGCGGCGCGAGCTGGTCTGAGTCTCAATCGCGTCAAAGGGGCAACGGCGTCATGAAGCCTGAGGCCCGGTAAGCAAGCCCGTGCGTTCGAGGATGCCAGGCTCGGAGATTGCGGACACCAGTCTAGCCCCGGTCGGAAGCCACGTCCTGGTGTGAACGTTTCATCTCGGTGCCGGCGCCGGGGAGATGGTCGGCGATCATATCCCCGGCTTCGGCTGGGGTCAGGGCCGGGACCCGGAGGCCCCGCTCCAGGCCGCGGCCGGCGGCGAGGAGGAACCCGCCGGGGCGAAGGCCCCCTCGGGCCAGAGGGGCATCGGTGGGCGCGAAGGCATAGCCCGCCGGCGCCTGGAGGCGGCGGGCTTGGCCATTCGGGGATCGGCCTTCTTGAACCGGGGCCCAGGCCTCGCCCTCGGGGAGCACGGCAGCCGCGGGCAGCTCCAGGACAGCACCAGCATCCAGGGCTCGCGTCCCGGGGCCGACCTCGGCGGGATCGAGGGCGGCGAAGAGGGGCCACACTTCGCCGGTAGAGATCAGGAAGACGGACCACCGCGCCAGGTCCAGCCCGTTCAAGAGGCGGCCCAGGGCCACGTCCAGGCCGCCGAGGGCCACCCGCCAAGCGCGGGAGAAGGCCAGGGCCGCCTCGGGGTCGTAGCCGGGCTGGCGGTCATCAGCCAGGAGTTCGTCCACTTGGAAGGAGAGCCAGGCGTCGTCGGCCAGGAGCACGGTAGCCGGGGAGTCATCCTCGGCGACGGCGCCTAACATCGCGTCCGCTTGGGCCTGCAACTGGGCGGCCATGGCCGCTGCCCGTTCCTCCAGGGTTCCCGGACGCGGGCAGTTCCTCCCGAGTTCCAGGCCGTCTACCCCCAAGTCCCAGGAGAGACACCCCGCCGGCAATCGTTCCGGGCTCCAGCGGGCCAAGAGGTCGGCCCCGGTTTCGGCCAGGGTGTAGACTGGACCCGGGGCGGGCCGTAGGTCCTCGACCAGGGTGCCCGCCGCGACCATCGCCTGCAGGTTGGGCATCCGTTCCTCGGCGGCCGCCACCAGGACATCGCTAAGGCTGAGGCCGGGCACCAGTAGGGCCACCAGGCCCGGGGAGCCCGGCCGCGGGGGAGCGTAGGCTGCCGGCCACTCGTCCGGGGTGTTGCTGCCGGCGCAGGCGGTCAGGGCCAGGCCCGCCGCTCCGAGAAAGAGACGTCGGCGGCCTCGACTGTGCCTAGTGGGCTTAGCCCAGGCCATGTTGCTCGCGGACCAATCGCAGGAGCTCGCCGTGGATGCCGGGGCCGGCGGCCAGGGTACCCTTGGTGTCGAAGTCCCATTCCCCGCCGTCCAGGTCGGTGACCTTCCCCCCCGCCTCGCGCAGGATCAGCATCCCCGCCGCCGCGTCCCAGGGGTAGAGATAGGAGTGCAGGTAGGAGTCGAGCCGTCCGGCGGCGATGTAGGCCAGAGACAGGGCGGCGGAGCCCAGGTTACGCACGGTTGAGCAGTGGGGAATCAGGTGCTTGCCCACCTCCATGATCCGGACCGAAGCGTCGCAGTCGTAGGAGAGGCCCAGGCTGAGGATGGCGCGACTGAGGTCGTCGCTGTCGGCGGCGCGGATGGGCCGTCCGTTGAGGTAGGCTCCCCCTCCCTTGAGGGCGGAGAACATCTCGTCGCGGCTGGGGTCATAGATGGCTCCCACCAGGATATCGTCCCCGTCGGCCAGGGCCACGGAGACGGAGAAGAAGGGCAGGTGTCGGGAGTAGTTGGTGGTGCCGTCCACCGGGTCCACGATCCAGCGGAGGCCGGTGGCGGTCTCCCCGAACTGCCCCTCCTCGGAGAGGACGGCATGGTCGGGGAAGGCGGCGCGGAGGCAGACCAGGACGGCTTCCTGGGCGGCGTAGTCCCCGTTGGTCACCAGGTCTCGCGGTCCTTTGTTGGTGGTGCCGAGGGGGCGGGAGTAGGCATCGAGAGCGGCCCGGCCCCCGGCCAAGGCGGCGGCGAGGGCGGTGTAATAGGCGGCGTGCAATCCGGCGCGGCCGGCCGGATCGGATGGGATGAGCATGAGAGTGTCCTCCGAGATCGTGGCCCCTGGGTGGGGTCCGAGGTTGCCTATGATACACCGGGTTCGGTCTGTCCGCCGACTTGAGGGCATCTGGCTCGGCCGTGCAGAGCCAAATGCCCTTGACCTCGCGGCCTGCCAGGGCAGAATGGGCCTAACTCGCCCGCGGCTGCCCAAGGCCGCGGAGCCTGGAGGTGCCTCTCGTGGAGTTTATGCAGGGCCAACACGTGGTGATCTTCCCCGGCGTCACCCTCGGCGAGGGCACCCGTCTGGGGAACTTCGTCCTGATACGGGGTGACACCCGTATTGGTGTCGGCTGCACCATCGGGTCCTACGTGGACATTGAGGGAGACGTCATCATTGGAGACCATGTGTCTCTGCAGAGTGCCTGCTACATCACCCGAGGTGTGATCATCGAGGACGAGGTCTTCTGTGGCCCGCGGGTGACTACCATGAACGACAAGCGTATCTGTCATCGCCGGGCCAACTTGGTCTTCGAGCGACAGGCCCCCCGTATCCGGCGGGCCGCCCGCGTGGGTGGGGGAGCGGTGCTGCTGCCGGGGGTGACGGTCTGACGGTCGGGGAGAATGCATTCGTGGGCGCTGGGGCCGTGGTTACCCGCGATGTGCCGGACTATGCCATCGTCGTCGGCAACCCGGCCCGCATTGTCGGGCGCGTCTCGTCGGAGGAGATCATCTGACCACACCACTAATCGTGAATGCCGCCATCACCGGCTGCGTGTTCACCAAAGCCGACACACCCCATCTGCCGGTCAGCTTGGCCGAGATCACCGATTGCGCCCGGAGAGTCCGGGATGCGGGGGCCTCCATCGTGCATCTGCATGCCCGTGATGACGACCAGCAACCTTGTCTGTCCTCCGTGGCCTACCGGGAGCTAGTGGCCGGTGTCCGCCGCGCTTGTGGCGACCTGATCGTGTGCGTATCTCTGAGCGGGAGGCAGGTGCAGGATGTGGATAGGCGGGCGGAGGCCCTAGACTCCCGCCCGGACATGGCCAGCCTCACCCTGGGCTCAGCTAACTTCGCCCGCGACCCCAACATCAATCCTCCGGAGGCAATCGCGGCCTTGGCGGCTCGCATCTATGCCGCCGGCGCGGTTCCGGAGCTGGAAGCCTTCGACACCGGCTTCGTCAACTACGCCGTCTACCTGGCCCGCAAGGGCATTCTCCGCTCCCCCTATTACTTCAACCTGATCCTGGGCTCGTTAGGATCGGCCCCCTTGGACCTCATAGGGCTTGGGCACATGGTCAGCCTGCTGCCCCCCAGCTCCATCTGGGCGGTGGGAGGGCTGGGGCGCTTCCAGCTGGATGCCAATACGATGGCTATTGCCGCCGGCGGGCATGTCCGGGTGGGGCTGGAGGATAATCTCTACTTCGACCGCGAACGGCAGCGACTGGCGGACAATGTCGCCCTTGTGGAACGAGTGGTAGGCATTGGCCGCACTCTCGGGCGAGAGCCGGCTACTCCCGCTCAAACACGCCGGATGCTGGGGCTCCCCACACACCCGCCGGAAAGTGGTTCACCGATGATCGAGGGCAGCTAAGTGCGCATCCTCTTCGCCAACTACTCCCTGCGAGAACGCACCGGAAGTGAGATGTACGTTGCCGACTTGGTCTCGGTCCTGACCGCCAAGGGACACGATTGCGGGGTATACTCCCCCAGACTGGGCCCGCTGGCGGAGGTGGTCAGGCAAGCGGGAGTGGCAGTGGTACCCCGTCCGGAAAGGCTGCCGTGGCAGCCGGACCTAATCCATGGGAACGGGCGGGCAGAGACGCAAGCTGCCCTGAAGGCCTTCCCGGGCGTGCCCGCCCTTTTTGTCTGCCACGATCACGTCCATTGGTCAGGGAGCCCGCCACTACATCCGGCGGTGCGGCGCTACCTGGGAGTGAGCCGCCTATGCCTAGAGCGATTGCGGCGCGAGGGAGTGGAAGACCGCCTGATAGCTCTGTCCCTCAACTGGGTGAATCTGGAACGCTTCCGCCCTCGGGCGCCCCTGCCGCCGCAACCGCAACGGGCCCTGGTGTTCAGCAACTATGCCACTGAGGATACGCATTTGCCTGCCGTCCGTCAGGCCTGTCATCAGGCGGGCATCCAGCTGGACGTCGCCGGGATCGCCGTTGGCCACCCCCTTGAGTGGCCGGAACTGGTACTGGGCGAGTACGACTTGGTGTTCGCCAAGGCCAAAGCGGCCTTGGAGGCCATGGCCGTGGGAACAGCGGTAGTGCTATGCGACTTCGGCGGGGTGGGGCCTCTGGTCACCAGCGGCGACTTCGATCGTCTGCGGGAGCTCAACTTCGGCTACCAGGCTCTGACAGCGCCTCTGGAGGCTCGACACCTTCGGGAGCAGATCCGCCGCTATGACCCGGTGGAGGCAGCTCTGGTCCGGGACCGAGTGCGGGCCGAAGCCGGGCTGGAAGGGGCAGCGGCCCGGTTACTGGCCACCTACCAGGAGGTGATGGAGGAGAACTGGTCACCACCGCAAGGGAGACCCACTATCACGCCGCGGCGGAGGCTGATCGAGGCCAAGCTGGGGTTGGGCATACGCCTGCAGGTGGCCTGGTCGCAAATTCCCAGGCACCACCGCCGTAGGTTAGCCACCCTGCCGGGAGTATCCCCCCTGAAACGAGGATTGTCTCGAATGCTCCTCGGGTCGAACTGGGAGGTACGTCGCCCGCCTCATCGTCGCTAGCGCGGGCGCCCTCCCGGCAACCGACGCCTGGAGCTCTTGCACGATTCTTGAACACACCGAGGGAGGGGAGTATAATTGAAGGTTGTAAGCCCTTCCGAGAGTGGAGGTCCGAGGAATGCCGGTCTACGTTTACAAGTGCGACACCTGTGGTGTCGCTTTCGAGCGCAAGCAGTCCGTCTCCGAGCCGCACCTGACCGATTGCCCCGAGTGCGAGGGGCAGGTCCGCCGCGTGTTTCAGCCGGTGGGGGTGCTCTTCAAGGGTTCGGGGTTCTACGTTACCGACAGCCGCCCCAAGTCAGCCTCCGGGGAAAGGTCCTCGGGCGGGTCGAACGGCGGCAGCGCCAGCAGCGAATCGGGGGACAAGCCGTCCACTGAGAAGCCGGCGACGGAGAAGGCCCCGGCCGAGGCTCCGGCCAAGAGTTCCACCGAGTCATCCACCAAGTAGAGCCGTCCCGAGGGAGCCCCAGGCGGGGCTCCCCACTGGTCTAGAGCTGGAAGCGTCCCCCGGAGGGCACGATCTTGTAGCCGAAGCCGGTGACGTACTCCCCCAGCTTCCCGGTGAGCCGGCCCCAGGCTTCGCTCTCTAGGGCGGTGCTCATCTCCGTCTCCGAGTCGGACTCGGCCCCGGTGAGGATCTGGGGCCCTTCCCCGTAAACTGAGTACCAAGACTCGGTCAGCCGCAAGCCGAGTTTGCTTATCCCCGGGGCGAACTCCTTGAGCACGTACTCGAAGTAGTCCGTCTCTTGACCCCGCTTGATGTTCCAACGCATCAGTAGTTTGGGCATCCGCCTACCTCCCGGTCAGCCGGCGCGGCTATCGAGCAAGACGACCTGGGTCTCCTCCGGCAGCCTCTTCCCGGTGACGGAGAAGGACTCCAGCCTCTCCGGCTCCTTGGCCCCCATTTCCTTCAAGAAGACCTCCACCCCGTCCACATCCAAGTCCAGGTCGGGCAGGGCGTAGTGCATGGGGATGACCACCGAGGGTTC
>JBBQIE010000156.1:0-5824 GCA_038324625.1 Anaerolineae bacterium
GAACCGGTCGCGAATAGGATCACGGAGCAGGTTGTGCTCCTGGAAGGTGATCTTCCGCTGCAACTCCGGCAGCACCTGAAACCCGTTTCCCACCGGGGTCAGGTACCGGGATCGGAGTGCCGTCGGCAGGTTCTGCACCGCCTCCGGGCCGTAGGGGCCGCCGGCTTGCGCCTTTCCCAGGGCCATCCGGTCTATGTCCGTGGCCCAGACCCGCACCCGCTGTTGCGGCGCCATCGCGTCCAGGAGCATGGTCAAGGTATAGGCTTCGGCGCCGTCGGAGCAGCCGGCGCTCCATACGTTGATGGTCCGCGCCGGGTCCAGCAGCTCGGGGAGGATCTCCTTGCGCAGGCTCTCGAACTTGTCGCCGTCGCGAAAGAAGCTGGTGACGTTGATGGTCAGGTAGTCCTTGAACTTCTGGCGCTCCTCCGGCTCCTGCTCCAGCCGGCGCAGGTACTCCGGCCAGTCGGCCGCCTTCACTCGCAGGAGATAGGCGTCCAGGCGGCGGCGCATCTGAGTGCTCTTGTAGGCGTATAGATCGAGGCCGTAGAGCTGCTCGATGCGCCGGGCGATGGTGGCGTATTCGCTATCGTTCATACGGGTTGCCTCATGAGTCGGTTGGGGGCCGGCGGTTGCTCCAGCATCTGAGCAATGGCCTCGGCAATTGCATCAATGGCCACCACCCGGTCGGCCAGCCCGGCCTCGGCCACACTTCTCGGCATACCATAGACGATGCAAGTGGCCTCGTCCTGAACCATCACCCTGCCGCCCGCCTGCTTCAGGGCCCGAGAGCCGTCGCGCCCGTCATGCCCCATCCCGGTGAGGATCACCGCCAGGGTCTTGGCCCCGAAGGCCGCCACCGCCGACATCAGGGTCACGTCCACCGCCGGCCGGACCCCATTCACCGCCGGGCCACTGTTGAGGCTGATCTCCCCACCTCCACCGATGGTCAGGTGTTGCCCTCCCGGGGCTATCAGCACTTGGCCTTGAACCAGGCAATCCCCTCTCTCCGCCTCCTTGACCGGGAGCGGCGAGAGCTCATCCAGCCTCTCCGCCAGGGAGCGGGTGAAGTTGGGGGGCATGTGTTGCACCACCAGCACCCCCGCCGGCAAGTCCCCCGGCAGCCGGGTGATGACCTCGCGCAGAGCCCCCGGCCCCCCAGTGGAGGAGCCGATCACCACCAGCCGGTCCAACCTTCTTGCCGGTGCCGAGGGCCCCCTTCGGGTCACGCCGGAACCGGCGCGCACCACCCTCACCCGCGCCTGGGCCGCCTGCCGAACCTTGGTGCTCAGATCGCCCAGCACCTGATGTACGCCGGTGGACTGGGAGGGCTTGGTGACGAAATCCACGGCGCCGAGAGTCAGCGCCTCCACCGTCACCGCCGCCCCTTCCTTAGTGAGGCTGCTCATCATGATCACCGGCGTGGGGTGCTTGCCCATGATCTGGCGCAGAGTGGAGAGGCCGTCGAGCTTGGGCATCTCCACATCCAGAGTGATCACGTTGGGGCGGAGGGCCTCGATCATCTCCAGGGCTTCCAGGCCGTTGGATGCCAGCCCCACCACCTCCATGTCCGCCTGTCCGGAAAGATGGTGGCTGATGGTGTAGCGCATGAAAGCGGAGTCGTCTACAACCAGGACCCGCGTCTTTGCCATCGTCTCTCTCCGGGGGCGCTTAGGCGAGTAGCTTGCGGAGAGCGTCCAGCACCCGGTCCTGCTCGAACGGCTTGACGATGAAGTCCTTGGCCCCCGCCTTGATGGCCTCGATGACCACGCCCTGCTGCCCCAGGGCCGTCAGCATGGCCACCCGGGCGTTGGGATCCTTCTGACGGATCTCTTTGAGGGCCGCCAGCCCGTCCATCTCCGGCATGGTTATGTCCATGAGGACGGCGTCCGGTCGAGCCTGCTCGTAGGCTTCGACGGCCAGCCGGCCGTTCTCCGCCTCAATGACCTCGAAGCCGCTCTTCTCCAGCAGCTTGGCGCAGCGCATACGCATGAACTGCGCATCGTCCACTATGAGGATCTTCGCCATCACTTCCTCCGACCGACCTTCGATTCGCTGAGAATGCAGCAGTTCCCGCCGCGGTAGACCAAGTGGACTTCAGTGGACCGGAACGTGCTAGTCACTAACCACTATCCACTCCCCACTGCCCTACAGCGCCCGCTCCCCCTGGCCCAGGGTGCGCACCATCACCTTGCCATCCTGAATACTGAGCTTGACCGTCCGGCCCGAGGAGCCCCCCAGATCCAGGGCTCGGACTGGGAGCCCTTCCCGGGCCATCACCGATTGAGCCATGGCGGAGTTCTTGCTGCCGATGTTGAACTGGGCCGTCATCCCCGGCATCCGCAGCATCTCCGCCCCGCCCACTAGGTACCAGATGATGCCCCGCCTGCGGGCGCCCAATCGCTCCATTTCCAACACCAGCCTGGGGATGCCGGTATCCACGAACTTGGCCAGGTTCTCCTCGCCGGGGCGATGCTGGGGTAGAAGGGCGTGCAGCAGACCCCCGACCTTAGTGCCGGGATCGAATCCCACCACCCCCACGCAGGATCCCAGCCCATAGGCCACCAGGGTGTCCCCCGGGTCGCCGCTGGCCACGATCTGCCCCAGGCCGGCGGATTTGACGCTCTCATCGCCCAGCAGCGCCGCCGGGGCGCCGCCGCTCAGCCCGCTCGAAGCCAATACGCGATTTGCCAGGGTCAACTTCCATCCTCTTGAGTGAGTGCCATCACGGCCGCGGGGACTACCCAGAAGTAGATCTCCACCTTGCGGTCGGGGCCTTGGAACTCCGTCTCCAGCAGCAGAATGTCGTCGGCGATGGCACCCGCCGTCACCAGGATGATGTCGAGGATGGCCCCTACCATGTCAATCATGACCGCCGGGGGTGAGGGGCGGATGTCCATTCCGGTAGCATTGGCGATGGCGTTCAGGAACAGGGAGGCGGTGACGTTCCCCACCTCACCCAGCGCCGATCGCTCCAGGGAGCCGAGCACGGTAGTGGTCCCCTCCGGTTCCTCCAGCAGCATGTCCGTCAGGCGAAAGGCGTCGTCCAGGGGCATAATCAGCATGATGTGGCCGGGCATGTCCCCCTGGGCCAGCAGGTAGATGCCCACTGCCTCCTGCTCCGGTCCTCCCACCCGGCCGGACACCTCGCCGATGTCCACCAACTGCACCCGAGGGACGGTGATGCGGATGGGGCTGCCGAGCATGGTGGATAGTCCCTCAGCGGCACTCTCCGTCGCCAGAGACGCCATCCGCTCCAGGATCAAGTCCAACCGCGCCCCGGCAAATGCGCCCGTGCCTTCCATCTCCCTCCTCCTCGGTCCGGCGTAGGCCGAACCCCGACCGCGGGGCGGCATCGCCCAAGTCCCGCCCCCGGCCTCGCCGATCAGGCCGCCGCCTGACGCTCTCGTCGGGCCGCCTTTACCAGGCTGGGGATATCCATGATCAGAGCCACTCGGCCATCCCCCATGATGGTCCCGCCGGAGATGCCCGCGACCTCGCCGATCATGCGGCCCAAGGGCTTGATGACCACTTCCTGGCGCCCGAGCAGCCGGTGTACCGCCAACCCGATGGTGGCATCGCCCCAGCGCACTTCCACCACGTAGCGCGAGTCCCCCCGTGTCGTTCCCTCGAAGCCGAAGAACTCATCCAAGCACAGAATGGGGAGCACCCGCCCCCGGGTGACAATGGTCTCGTGACCGCGGATGGTCTGGATGTCCTGAGCGCGAATGTGGAGCGCCTCCACCACCGTGGTCAGGGGCACGGCGTAGGCGTTCCCGCCCACTTCCACCATCAGCGCCGGGAAGATGGCCAGGGTGAGGGGAAGCTTGAGCTCGAATCGGGTTCCCTGCCCCACCTGAGTCTGGACGGAGACGCTGCCGCCCAACCGCTCGATGTTGGTCCGCACCACGTCCATCCCCACCCCACGGCCGGAGACGTCGCTCACCTTCTCGGCGGTCGAGAAGCCGGCCCGGAAGATCAGCTCCACCGCTTCCTGATCGCTCAGGGAGCGGGCCGCCTCCTGGTCCATCAGCCCCTTCTCCACCGCCTTGGTCCGCATGTGCTGGGGATCAATACCGCCGCCGTCGTCCTCGACCACAATGATGATGTGGCTCTCCTCGGAGCGAGCCGCCAGGTGGAGCCGACCCCTAGCCGGCTTGCCTCGCTTCAGGCGCTCCGCCGGGGTCTCGACCCCGTGGTCCACGCAGTTGCGAACCAGGTGCAGGATGGGATCGTTGATCTCCTCGATCACGGTGCGGTCCAGCTCCGTCTCCTGCCCCTCGACCACCAGGTCAATCTGCTTGTCCAGTTGCCGGGTGAGGTCCCGCACCAACCGGGGGAACTTGTTGAACACCTGCTCGATAGCCACCATCCGGGCCCGCATCACCTCGTCCTGCAGCTGGTCGGTGATGGTGGACACGTGCAGGAGGGCCTCTCCCAACTCCCCCACCCCGTCCTCTTCACCGTACTGCTGGATCAAGTTGCCCCGCACCTGCATCAGCCGGTTGCGGTCGGTGACCAGCTCGCTCACCAGGTTCATGAGCTTATCCAGCCGCTCCACGCTGGTGCGCACCCAGCGTACCTGGGTGGCCTCTCGAGGGGCGGCGGGCCGACGGCCGTTGCTCCCCTTCGTCTCCTGGGCGGGCGCCTCCAGCGGGGAAGCCACTCCGCTCACCGGGGAGGCGGCAGTCTCAGCGCCGCCGTCCTCGGGCTCCTCGACTTCAATACCTGGGCCGGAGACCTCGATCTCCACCTCGGAAATGGCCCCGAGGAGCCGGGTCAGGCCGGCCGAATCGCCGCAGAGCACCGATGCCTGCACCAGATAACCCTGCCACTGGTCGTCCAGCTCTTCCATTTCCGGGGAGCTGATCAGCACCTGGCCCGACTGCTGCAAGGTGAGGAGCATCTGCAGGGCTCGCGCGGCGGGAGCGATGCTGTCCGGGGCAATCCGCCCCCGCACTTCCACCAGGCACAACCCGGCGGCTGCGGCCGCCACCACTTGCTCCTCCTGCTCCGGCGTCAAGGAGAGGATAGCCGCTTCTTTAACCGCCTCCGCCGCTTCCCCGGAGACGAAGGCGCTCAGGATCTCCAGGGCGGGGGCGATGTCCACCCCGCTCTCCTCGCCTAAGCTGACCTCATCCACCAGGATGCGGACCAGGTCCGCCCCATCGAGCAAGACATCAATCAGGCCCGGAGTGACCGCCATTTGCCCGTGGCGCACCCGATCCAGCAGGGTCTCCATGGAGTGCAGCACTTCCGCCATCCGGTGATGGCCGATCACCCCGCCCGATCCCTTGAGAGTGTGGGCGGCGCGAAAGACCTCCTGGATGACCTCCGGCTGATCGCTCCGACTCTCCAGCTGAACCAGGCCCTCGTTCAGTTGCAGGACCAACTCCTCCGCTTCCTGGAGGAACACCTCCGATTCTTCCGGACTGAGATCAAACTCCAGTTTCCTGCTCACATTCCGCCCCTACCCTCGACATATCCACCGGTAAGGCACCCGGGGTCGAATCCCCCCGGGTGACCGGCGCTCCAAACCGCTTTCTCGGACAGCTCCGCCTCAGGCAGCGGCAGCGATGGCCAGCTCCTTAGTCATGCGTAGCATCCGCTCCAGGTCCAGGAGGATGATCAGCCGCTCCTCGTTGACCTTGGCGATCCCCCGGATGAAGTCGGAGTCCACCGTGGCCACCAGGTCCGACGGCTCCTCGATGGTGTCCCCCGCCAGGCGGACCACCTCGGAGACGCCATCCACGATCAGGCCCACCCAGTCGCCTTCCATGTTGACCACGATGATCCGGGTCTCCTTGGTGCTCTCCTGCTTCTCCAT
>JBBQIE010000157.1:0-5810 GCA_038324625.1 Anaerolineae bacterium
GGAATTGCTGCCAATGTCTATGCCAGCTAAACGCACGGGGATACTTATACCAGAGGAGTGCGTCTCGGCGCATCTTTCCTCGGCCCGGCGACCGGAAGGGGCGGCTGCCGCTCATCACGTCACCCTGAGCAGGGCACCGAAGGGTCTCGCCTCGCGTGGACGAGATGCTTCACTCCGCTGAGGAGCGCTCCGTTCAGCATGACGGGCTTGGCTCTGACACTGGGGACGAACCCGGCCCCCAACTTGAGACACACCCTCACACGAACTCGATGCCCAGGTCACTAACCAGGTTCTGCAGGTTGCGCACGCAGGCCTCCACCTTGTCGGGGGAGCCGGGCTCACCCGCCTTGAAGTGCGGCTCCAGAGAGACCCCGCCATCGTAGCCGTCCGCCTTCATGGCCAGGAACATGTCCCGGAAGTTGACCGTCCCCTGCCCGAGCACCGTCCCGTGGTGCTCGCCGTTCTCCATGATGACGTCCTTCACGTGGACGTGGTAGAGCCGGTCCCTGACCAGGTCGTAGCCGGTGGGATAGGCCTCGACCCCTCCCCACTGGGCGTTGCCACCGTCCCACATCACCCCCAGGGTGGGGGAATCCACCGCCGCCACCAGATCGTGTACCTCTTGGGGAAGGCCGCCATTGCAGGCGTTCTCGTTCTCCATCGCCAGCACCAGGCCGTATTCCTGGGCCAGCTTCACCGAGTGCTGGAGCCGCTCCACCACCTCGTCGAAGACAGCCGCCGGATCGTCCTCCCGCCAGAAGGAGAAGCAGCGGGTCATGCTCACCCCGAACACCCTGCGCAATTCCCCCAATCGCTTCAGGATCTCTAGGTGCTCTTCATAGGTGTTGGCCTGAGAGAAGAAGGCGTCCCCCGCCGGCCCCTCTTTGGGCTCGTGGAGGTAGCACTTCAGGAAGGGGGAAGCGAAAGCTACCACGGCCAAGTCCCGGTCATCGAGCAGCTTCCGCACTCGGGCCACGCCCTCCTGGTCCAGATCGGCCAGGTTCCGTCGGTCCACCGTTCGCAGCTCCACGTACTTGAGCCCCCAGTCCTTGATCCGGTCCACGGCCTCCTCGAAGTCGTGACTGACCTCGTCCGTGATGATCGCCAGTTTCCACATTGCCCATGCCTCCGATGCAGTTGGGTAATCCCCTAGTCGGCCGCCAGGTCCGCCAGTAGGCGGCGGCTCCCGGTCAGGAGTACGTCTTCGATAGCGGGCGAATAGCCCTGTTCGCAGAAGAATATGTAGGAAGTGGGCTCGTATCCCCCCTCGGCGAAAGCCTCGGCCGTGGGCAGGTACCCGAGCTCCGAGCCGACGTTCCCCAGCACCACGGTGTAGCGGAAAGGCGAGCCCTCCCTCAGGCGCGGCCCATACTCGGCGAATACCTCGCCGGGCATGCCCACCAGAGCCACGTCGCCGATACGCAGCCCCACGATCTCCCCGGGGCGGGACTCGTCCATCCGGCAGGAGACCCGCCGCTTCTCGACGGCGTCGGCGTAGGACCGGTGTACCGCCGCCACTCGACGCGAGGTATCATCCACCGCTGAAGCAGTCAGCACCTCCCGAGCCTGAACCATCAAGCGGTGGATCTCCTCCTCCGGAGCCAGAGGCGCCAGGGGCAGGTCCACCGGATCCCTCATCAGGCGAAGCGGGAGAGCCGGCTCCACTGCCGCCGCCTCCAGGGCCCCTCGGCAATCGGCGACGAAGGTCCGAGCTATGGCCTCCGTCCCCGCCCAGGTCTGGTCGGCGCCCCGAGGGCTGACGTTGCCGAAGGCCCCGTTCAGGAACAGGCAGGGGCAGCCCAGCTCACCCTCGAGGGCGGACATGGCCAGCCCGGCCCACTCCGCCGAGATCAGCATATTCCCCGACCCCATGGCGGTAAGGTGAGCCCCATACGAGGTGACGATCCCCAGTGTGCGCTCGCTCGCCGCATCCAGGAAGCGGAGGGTCAACAGGGTATCGTCATACATGCCGGTGGGATTCTCCCGGAGGACGATCCCCTGTACCGCCGGGTTCCGACGATTGACCCCTACGTCGCTGCGCCCCATCCCCACCAGCATGGTGGCCGGTCGCACCGACACCAGGGCCTGGCGACCGGCGATGGTCATCTGCTGAGCGAGGTAATCGAAGTACTCCTCGTCCACATCCGGGATGCCCCGCAGGGGCAGGGTGTTGGGGCCGGAGTGCGTGTGGGTGCAGGCGATCACCACCCGGTCCGGAGCCGGGTCGCATCGGCCCGCCACCGTCTCCGCCAGCCAGGCCGACCGCTCCGGGCTCAGCCCCAGCAGATCCAGGGCGAAGAGCAGGATGGGACCGTCCTCGCCGACTAAGGCCATCCCCTTGGCATAGAGGGGATCGTGTACCCCGAGGGCCCCGAACTGCGGCCGCCCCAGATACCCACCCAGGGGCACGCCGATCCTAGGGGTGATGTCCGCCGACCCGAAGCCGACCTGTAGCGAAGCCATGCGAGCCTCCGTTGAGTGACGCCGCATTATACCCGAGGGCTCCGGGCCCCTCAACCGGGATACCTAACCCCCCCGCGGCAGGCGCTGCGCTTCTGCCTATTGCCCCCTTCCCGTGTCGGGAAGGGGGAGCGAGAACTCCCCTCTCCCATCGGGATGGGAGAGGGGTTGGGGGTGAGGGCTCTCCTCTCCACTTGACAATTCCGCCCCTCCGAGCTTGAATGCGGCCTGACGACGCCGGTTCGGTGTCCGCCCTGCATCGCACCGGGAACCCCATGACTAAGGAGAGAATCGTGCCCGAGGTCTCCCCCATACGCTCCGACTCTTCGCGACTGGACCAGCTCTGCATCAATACCATCCGCACTCTGTCCATGGACGCCGTGCAGAAGGCCAACTCCGGCCACCCCGGCACCCCCATGGCCCTGGCCCCCTTGGCCTACGTCCTGTGGACCCGCTTCTTGCGCTACAACCCTCGTAATCCCGATTGGTTCGATCGCGACCGGTTCATCCTCTCCAACGGTCATGCCTCCATGCTCCAATACGCCATCCTGCACCTCACCGGCTACGACCTCTCCCTGGAGGACCTGCGCCAGTTCCGTCAGTGGGGCAGTCGCACCGCCGGGCACCCGGAGAGTATGCATACCCCCGGGGTGGAGGTCACCACCGGTCCCCTGGGCCAGGGCTTCATGAATGGGGTGGGCATGGGCATCGCCGAGGCGCACCTAGGGGCCGTCTACAACCGCGACGGGCACGACGTCGTCAACCACTACACCTACGTCTTCTGCGGGGACGGGGACCTGGAAGAGGGCGCCTCCCACGAGGCCGCCTCTCTGGCCGGTCACCTGGGCCTGGGCAAGCTCATCTACGTCTACGACGACAACCACATCAGCATCGAGGGCGATACCGCCCTCGCCTACTCCGACGACGTGCCCAAGCGCTTCGAGGCCTATCACTGGCACGTGCAGGACCTGGGGGAGAAGGCCAACGACCTGGAGGCCATCGCCGCCGCCCTCGAGGCCGCCCGCGCCGAGACGGAGCGGCCCTCACTGATCATCCTCCGCACCCACATCGGCTACGGGTCTCCCAACCGCCAGGACACTCCCGAGGCTCACGGCGAGGCCCTGGGCAAGGACGAGGTGAGGCTCACCAAGCAGTACTACGGCTGGCCCGAGGACGAGACCTTCTTGGTTCCTGACGAGGTCCGGGAGCACATGCTCCAGGCCGTGCCCCGCGGGCAGGCCCTGGAGGAGGAGTGGGACCGGAAGCACGCCGCCTATCAGGAGGCCCACCCCGGCCCGGCCCGGCAATTCGAGGCCGCCCGCTCCGGGGAATTGCCCGGCCACTGGGACGCCGATATACCCGTCTTCACCCCCGCCGATGGCGCCATCGCCACCCGCGCCGCCTCCGGCACGGCTCTGGAGGCCATCGCCGAGCGGGTACCCTGGCTCATGGGGGGCAGCGCCGACCTCTCCCCCTCCACCCGCACCCTGATCTCCCGCTCCGGTTACATCGCCAAGGGCGACTACGGCCAGCGCAATGTGGCCTGGGGAGTGCGGGAGCTCAACATGTGCGCCGCCTGCTCAGGGATGGCCGCCCACGGCGGCGTTCTCCCCTATGCCGCCACCTTCTTCGTCTTCACCGACTACGCCCGACCGGCCCTGCGCCTGGCGGCCCTGATGGAACTGCCGGTCATCTACGTCATGACCCACGACTCCATCGGCCTGGGCGAGGATGGCCCCACCCACCAGCCCATCGAGCACCTGGCCTCCTTCCGGGCCATGCCCAACATGACCGTCATCCGCCCCGCTGATGCCAACGAGACCGCCTACGCCTGGCGGGTGGCCATGCAGCTTCGGACCGGCCCCACCATGCTCATCCTCAGTCGGCAGAAGCTGCCCGTCTTCGATCGCTCCCAAGTGGCCGAGGCTGAGGGCCTCACCCGCGGCGCCTATGTCCTCTCCCCGGAAAAGGGCACCGTCCCCGACCTCATCTTGGTGGCCTCCGGGAGCGAGGTGAGGCTGGTGCTGGAGGCGCAGCCTCGGCTGGCGGATGTCGGCATTGACGCCCGAGTGGTCAGCATGCCCAGTTGGGAGCTGTTCGAGGCCCAGAGCGACGACTACCGGCAGCAAGTATTGCCGGACCGGGTGAAGGCCCGGCTGGCGGTCGAGGCTGCCTCACCCTTCGGCTGGCACCGCTGGGTGGGCGACGCCGGCGCCGTCATCGGCATTGACAAGTTCGGCTCCAGCGCCCCCGGGGACGTCAACTTCCAGCACTACGGCTTCACCGTGGACAACGTGGTCGAGCGGGCCCGGGGCCTGGTGACATCCACCTGAGGTGAGACCTGGGAGCACCGCGCCAGCCTCACCAAACGGGTGTCGTCCCACCAGTCCTGTGCGGCAGACCCGATGTGGCCGATGATGGCACCGGCAGGGAGGGGACCATCAGCATATCACCCATAGATCGGCACAAGAGGCTGGCCGCCGAGGAGGCCGTCAAGCACGTGAAGGACGGCATGAGGCTGGGGCTGGGGGGCGGCAGCACCGCCGCCCTGGCCATCCGGCTGGTGGCCGACCGACTGCGCCGGGGCAAACTCCGGGATGTGATCGGCATCCCCTGCGGTCGGTCCGTGGCCGAGATGGCCCGGTCCCTGGGCATCCCCCTGGCCCCGGACCAGGAGTTGCCCGCCGCCGACCTCACCATTGACGGCGCCGACGAGGTAGACCCGGACCTGAACCTGATCAAGGGCGGGGGAGGTCAGCTCCTGCGGGAGAAGATCGTCGCCCAAGACAGCCGGCGGGTGATGATCGTGGTGGATGAGTCCAAACTCTCTCCCGCCCTGGGCACCCGCTTCCGCCTACCGGTCGAGGTGCCGGCCTTCGGCCTGGCCGGACAGTTGCGCTACCTTCGCTCCCTGGGTGGCAATCCCACCCTAAGGCGGACTTCTCAGAGTGATCCCTTCCTCACCGACGAGGGCAACTTCATCCTGGACTGTGCCTTCGGTCCCATTGACCGGCCGGCGGAGTTGGCCCGAGTCCTAGAGGGGAGAGCCGGGGTGGTGGGGCACGGCCTGTTCGTGGGCCTGGCCACCGACGTCATTGTCGCCGGTGAGGGCGGCCTCCGTCATCTTCATCGGTAACCCACCGCCGGCCACCTTACCCTGCCTTGGTAGAGAAACGGCAACACTTTGGCCACGAGGTAAGCACCCAGATGCCCCCCATCCGAATCGCGCCCTCACTCCTCTCCGCCGACTTCGCCCACCTGGCCGATGACCTGGCCCAGGTGGAGGCCGGCGGCGCCGACGCCCTCCACCTGGACGTCATGGACGGCCACTTCGTCCCCAACATCACCCT
>JBBQIE010000158.1:0-5796 GCA_038324625.1 Anaerolineae bacterium
CAGGTACCGGCCCGCCTCCGGCCGGTCGGGGAACTGGGCCGCCAGCCGGGCCCACAGCCACACGAAGCGGCCCTGAGACCAGGGGAACTTGTACCGGTGCAGCAGTTGCTTGCCGTCGTTGGAGAAGCCGGTGAAGTAGGCTCCATACTCCTCGTCTATTCCTCGGCTCAGCCAGAAGGGCAGCATCTGGCCGAACAGGTGGTCCACGTAGAAGCGCCGAAGTTCCGCCGCGGACCCGTCTAGCGTGTGCAGTGGTAGTGCCATGCCGACATCCTTATGTACCGTGGTGATGGTTGCAGCCTAGGCCGGCGGCGACCCCAGTGCCATCCTGGCCCCGCTCTCCCACGAGGCCAGGGCGGCATTGATGACCTCCATGCTGACGATCGCTTCCTCAGGCGGGCTCGACGGGGCCCGGCGGCCTTCCGTCGCCTCCAAGAACACCCGGTGCTCTTCCCGATAGAGATCGTCTCGCACCACCGGGATGGTCTCATGCATCAGGGACTGGTCCGCCCGGCGAGCCAGGCGCAACTGCCCGGTCTCGAAGTCGTAGGCCGCCCAACCGGCATCGCCGATGAGCTCGATCTCGTGGCGCTGCGGCATCTGCACGTAGTTCAGCTCGATGGTGCTCAGGAGAGGAGACTGGTAGTCGCACACCATGGTCAGGTAGTTCGGGTCGGAGGCACACTCGAAGTCACCCGCCTGGCGCCCCACCATGTACACCCCCTCGGGCCTCTGCTTCAGCAGCCAGTAGATGGTGTCCGGCTGGTGTGCGTAGTCCATCAGCAGAGCTCCTCTGAGGGTCGCCTGGTAACGGGAGCGCGAGTTCACCAACGTGATGTAGGATCCGGTCCGGTAGTGTACCTGCAACACCAGGCCCAGAGAGCCGGTCCCGATGAGCTGGGCCAACCGGCTCAGGCCGGGATGGAAGTGCTGCATGAAGCCGATGCTCAAGACCGCCGCGGAGGCGTCCGCCGCAGCTTTCATGTCTTCGGCCTCAGCCAGGGTGACACTCATCGGCTTTTCACACAACACGTGGATACCGGCCTGCAGCGCCTCAATGGTCTGGGCGGCATGATACTCTACCGGGGTGGCCAGAACGAGAGCATAGGGCCGGGAGTCCAGGGCCGCCTCGAAAGACGGGTGGCGCGGGAGCTCCCCGAGGCCGGCCTCAGCTAGGGCTTCGCTGCTGGGCTCGCACACCTCAACCGCGATGTCGTCTCGTTCGCAGAGCAGTCGAGCGTGCCGCCGGCCGATGGAGCCGACGCCCACCACGACTACACCCCGCCTCACTGCCACGTCGAGAAGCCCCCGTCCACCACCAAGTTGTGCCCGGTGATGTAGTCGGACGCCGGCGAGGCGAGAAACAGGGCCGCCGCCTTTATGTCTACGCCATCCCGGCCCATCCGCCCCAGGGGAGTGCGGTCGCTGTAATCCCGCACGAAGCCCGCCGGCTGCCCCCGCTCGAAGCCGCCCGGCGAGATGGAGTTGACGTAGATGCCGTAGGGCGCCAGCGCCGCCGCCAGGTCCCGCGTCATGCCGATGACCCCGGCCTTGGCAGCCGCATAGTCAATCGGTTGCTGGTTCAGGCCGTTGCGATCGTACATCCGGCGGTCCCGGCCCACTAGCCCGGCCATGGAGGCGATGTTGATGATCTTGCCCCCACCCTGGTCCGCCATCACCTTGCCTACCGCTTTGCAGCAGAATAGGGGGCCGATCAGGTTGACGGCGATCAGGTTGACGCTGTCCTCGGGCAGGCGGTCGAACAGGTTGCAGGGGCCCACCCCCGAGCCGCCCCCGGCGTTGTTGATCAGCACGTCTATCCGGCCCTTCCACTGCCGGGCCTGCTCGGCCGCGGCAGCCACCTGGTCGTAGTCTCGGACGTCCAGAGCCAGCGGGAGAACGTCAACGCCATAGGCCCGGCGCAGTTTGTCGGCAGCCGCCTCCGCCCGGGGCAGGTCCCGAGAGGTGATGACTAGGTGGCTGCCGGCCTCCGCCAGAGTCTCGGACATGTCGTATCCCAGGGTGCGGGCACCGCCGGTGATCAGAGCCGTTTTGCCGTCCAGCCGAAAGGATTCCATCACCATCAGTGCGCCATCTCCCGTTGCTGCTAGATCGAGCGAAAACGGTAGTAGCAGGGCATCTTCTCCCCATCCGGCATCCATACGGAGTACACCTTGGCCTTGGTGGCCGACAGGCGCCACCGCACCGGTCTATCCACGATGGCAGCCCCGCCCGGGGCTCCCTCCCAGTTGACGGGGTGGCCCGTCGAGTCGCCGCGGATGGGAAGGCACCGGTCCATCTCATAGCCCGGTATGGGCCGGGCGTCGGCATCCAGCATCTCCAGCCGCACCGAGCCTCCTTCGGCCACCTCGGCGTTGATCCGGATATCGGGTGCCCGCATGGTGAAGCGGCGCGTATGCGCAACGGCGGGCTCGTCCCCCGCCACTAGAGCCACGAATCGGTCCGGCTTCAGAGAGGCCATGCCCACCCCGAAAAGGGCCGGCGTCAGTTCCCAGCGATTGGAATGCCGCACCGTGGAGGAGGCAAAGTAGTAGCGTATCTCGTCCTCCAGGAACACCGGCGCCGAGGCGCACTGCACGTTGCCGGAGTCCCAGGTACCTGGTTCGCCCGCCGGGATGAGGAACTCCGCCTGAGAAGGACGATGCCAGGCCATCCCGTTGCGGGAGTAGGTGAACTCGGCCTGCTGACGCCCGTTCATCTTGGAGGAGCCGGTATCATCCAGGTCCGTCTGGTAGGCCCAGAGCGTGCCGATCTCGTAGTCGCCGTACATGGTGGCGCCCATCCCATACATCTGGAACTGGGGCGGGTCGCCGGGCCCCGGCTCGAGCACGATGCGGCCGCCCTGCCAATCGAGGAAGTCAGCCGATTGGCTCCGGCCGATGCGCCTCCCCCCGCCGGGGACGCGATGGTGGGCGGCGTAAGTGCCGTCGGGGCGCCGGTGAAGGGACATGGGGCAGTCGGGGTTGTTGGCGATCGCCGGTGTCAGGCGCGCCGTCAGCCAGTGTTGGCCGTCGCCGCTGTGATAGGCGTGGACGTACTGCGCCGGCCCGGCTCCGCAGACCATCTTGTACTGCCACTCCGGTCGGATGTCCCAAGGGTCATGGATGACGCTGGGGCCATGCGGGTCCGCGTCGAAGACGATATTGGTCCTCTCGCCATCATGGGTGTGGATGTCGAGGGCCGGCTTGCGCCAGGAGAGGCCGTCGTCGCTCTCGGCGTAGCACATGCTGATGTGCCAGGACGGGTCAATGGTGGAATACCAGAGCTGAAAGGGGCGCTCGGAGACCTTCAGCACGCTGCCGTACAACTGCAAGTTGCCGTGCTCCCAGGGCCGGTCGGCGGTGAAGAGCGGGTTCGCGTCGCACTTGCGGGCCGGCTGCATCCGGCGCCGGAAGCCCTGCACCAGCTCAAAGTCGCGATTATCGAAGAAGAGGAACTTGATCACCAAATACCTCCGCACAGTGATGGCTCACTGGATCCCCACCGGCTCACGCCATCTCTTCCAACCAATCCAGCTTTCCGACGGTCCCCTGGCCTCTCGCGGGGCGGAGAACCTCTCCTCCAAGCCATTTGGAGTACCAAATGGCTGACCCTCCCCTGAAAAGGGAGGGGAGTTCCGGCTCCCCCTTCCTTCGCAGGGAAGGGGGTCTAGGCAGGTAAGCGTAGCGCCTGCCGCTTGGGGGGTTAGGTAGGCCCCTTAGAAACTGAAGGCCACGTGCTGGTGCAGGCAGGGATTGCCCCGCGCCAGCCACAAGACACCCGCTCCCATGTCCGCCACCAAAGACGACGTGGTCCGGATGTCGGAGCCGTGGACGCTGCCCCCGTGGCGGCAAACGGCGTGCGGCTCGTGGACGTGGTCCTTCAGGGCCTCCCGGCAGTCCTCGGCGGTGAGGTGGCCGGCTTTGGCCTCCAGGAGTTCCCGCAGCCGCTCGTACCGGGGCACGGACTCCGTCTCCCGCGTCGGATACACTTCCTCCTCCAGGAGGTCCTGGTGAACGATGTGGTTGGCGTGGGTGATGATCCCCCGGCCGCCGTCCAGCCGCCGGTAGCGCCGGCCGGTGACCTCAAAGTCGGCCACCCGCCCCTCGCGCTCCCCCACCATCCAGTTGCCCGCCGCCGAGGTGCCCAGCCGCTTGAGGATGTCCTCGCACTCCTCCAGGGTCTCTCGCTCCACCATCAGCCGGCGGACCAGATTCTGGGTGCCCCCGAAGGGGTGTTCCCGCACGTACAGCGAGTTCCCGAACACGGAGATGCCGCGGATGCCCATGCCGATGTGACCCACCTCGCCGGCGTAGGTCAGCAGCATTACCCGGGCCCCGGAGGTGGGGTTGGTCCGCAGCAGGTACATCCGGTCCGCGGAGGCAGGGGCGGTGTCCTTGTTCTGCCCCGCGATGGTCGTCCCCGAGGCGGTGGCATCGCCCCCGGCGCCGAAGGAGGTGCATTGAGCGGGGAGGGTGCCCAGGTCGTAGCGGCAGTTGAGGTAGAGCACTTCCGGATACTGGAGACCGGCGCCCTCGGCCACCCCCCGCATCTCCTCGATCAGGTGCGGGGCGTACTCGCGGTACTGAGGCTCGAAGAGCCCCACCAGATCCAGGGCCCGCTCCCGGCCGATCCCCCGCGACTGGGCAAGGCGATCGAGGCCCTCGGTCGCCTCCTTGACGATTATCTCCTGCCGCTGTTCACCGTGCTGGCGGCCCATCTCCCGGGGCGAGCCGGATACGTCCACTACCGAGAAACGGTACTCTTCCGTCAAGTGGTCCCTCCTTGTTGCGCCCACTCCGGGCGGGGAGATCCCGCCCGGAGTGGGCGGGCGGTAGGGGCGCGGTCCTCGCGCCTTCCCCTCGTGGCCGGCGAGCGGCCCTACCCGCCCGTGGCCCGCATCGAGTACAAGTGGGCGTACTTCACATAGAAGGCGAGTTTGACCGGCTGGCCCTTGAGTTCCGCCAACCGGCGCCCGCCGGTCCACTGAGGCCGGTGATAGTCCATGCTTCCCTGACGGTTCTCGGTGTCGGCGGTGAAGGGTACGGACTCCTCCACCCTGAAGCCCTCGATCTCCCGCCCATCAGGTCCCAGAACCGCCACACGCACCGATCCCCGGTACAAACGGAAGTAGTCCATCTCCGAGGTGCGAGCGTCGGCGTTGATCTCCAGGTCTCCGCCCGGCCAGGTCAGGGTCTTGGTGAGCAGGCGGCCCTCCTCCGGCCCGCCCTCGATGGACACGAACCCGTCCACGCGGGAGGTGGCCATGCCGATGCGCGACTCCCGGTGAGGAATGGCGGCCCCGTGCCGATAGTGCCGGCCGCAGTAGAACCACCACAGACGGCCTTGATGGTCTATGGGCGGGTTCGAGGCCACGTGTACCCAGTTGCCCTCCCATTCCTTCTCGCGGGCCATGAAGGTCTGGGACCGATCCACCCGCTGCCAGTCGTGGCCGTCCCGGCTCACGGTCAGCTCCTGGTCCAGGACGTCGGGCACGGTGTGCATCCGCTCCAGGACCCCCAGGTACTGGTCGCCGTAGACGAACCCGGTCATGGAGTAGAACTGCATGTTCGGCCCATCGCCCAGGTCAGGCTTCATCACCAACTCGGCCGGGCTCCAGTGGATGAAGTCCTCGCTCTCGATGCGGTAGACGCAACGGGTGTTGTAGTCGGCCATCATCTTGGGCTTGCGGGTGAGGACCACGAACTTGCCGTTCAGGTCGCGGGTGAACAGGGCGTTAGTGCGGTCGCCATGACCGGGAGCCACCGGCTCCGGCACCAGGGTCCAGCGCACCCC
>JBBQIE010000159.1:0-5773 GCA_038324625.1 Anaerolineae bacterium
AACGAGGGGCGCATCATCGAGCGCGGCACGCACGACGAGCTGCTGGCGCAGCGCGGCTTTTACTACAACCTGTACATGAGCCAGTTCCTCCGCGAGGAAGAGCTGGCCGGCGCGGTTCCGGTGACCGCTGACTCGGGCGACGGCCGCGGCGAGGCTCCGAAAGAGCCTCAGTCTCGCTAGGCGACCCACGACCACGATCCGTAGGGGCGAACCTTGTGTTCGCCCTCCTCGGGACAGGGCGAATACAAGATTCGCCCCTACGACTGCTCGACCCGTATGTCATGGATGAGGGCTCCCCACAACCCTCATCCCTCTCGCCCTCCACCAGAGGAACACTGAATGAGAAAGATAGGAATCACCCTGATAGTGGTGCTGTTAGTGGTCGCCGGCGCCTTTTTCGGCCTGCGCCAGCTGCGGGAGACGCGGGCATCCGCGGCCACGGCCCCGCAGACCATGCCCCTTCGGCGGAGCTCCCTGATCGCCACCGTCAACGCCGCCGGGAACGTCTCCGCTCGGGCCGATACCGTCATCACCTTCCGCTCCGCCGGCAAGGTGGCGGCGGTCAAGGTGCAGGCGGGGGACCAGGTGGCGGCCGGGGACGATCTCATGCAGTTGGACACCACCGATTTCGAGCTGGACGTGGCCAAGGCCAGGCTCTCCCTGGCCACCGCCGAGGCTCAGCTGGTCAAGGCGCAACAGGGCGCCAGTGCCGCCGACCTGGCCGCCGCCCAGGCTTCCCTCCAGAGCGCCCGAGAGAACCTGGCCAATGTGCAGGCCGGCCCGACCCAGGACCAGATCGCCTCCGCTCAGGCCACCCTGCAATCGGCCCAAGAGCGATATCAGCAGCTCCAGGCCGGCCCCAGCGGGAATGAGATCGCCTCCGCCGAGGCCAACCTGGAGAAGGCCCGCATCGCCCTGCAGCAGGCCCAGGTGACCTACTCCGAGGACAGCGCCGATCCCAGCAAGGCCGGCGCCGCTGCCGCCACCTACCAGCGGGCCATCCTCGACTATGACGTGGCCCTGGCCAACTACAACTTGGCCCTGGAGGGCGCCAAAGCCTCCGACGTGCAGAACGCCCTGGCCCAGGTGAGACAGGCCCAGGACACCCTGGACAAGCTTCTCGCCAGCCCCACTGAGTCCGAGCTGGCGGCGGCCCAGTCGCAGGTGGCCCAGGCGGAATCCCAGGTGGACAAACTGACCACCGGTCCCACCGACGAGGACCTGGCCATCGCCGAGGCCCAGGTGGAGCAGGCTAAGCTCTCCTTGCAGCAATCGGAGCGTCGCCTGGCCGAGGCCACCCTGACCGCCCCCTTCGCCGGCACCGTCACCGCCGTCAACTTCACCGTCGGTGAGTACGCCACCGGCGCGCAGCCGGCCGTATCGTTGGCAGACCTCTCCGCCTTCGTGATCGAGGTGCCGGTAGCCGAGGTGGACGTGGTGCGGGTGCAGCCCGGCCAGCCGGTGGAGATCAGCGTGGATGCCCTGCGAGGGGTGGCCTTGCGTGGCGAGGTCAGCGAGATATCCCCGGTGGCCACCATCACCCAAGGAGTGGTGAATTACACCGTCAAGATTCTGGTGCGGGAGCCGGACCCGAGCGTTCGCGCCGGCATGACCGCCACCGTTCGCATCGTGGTGGAGCGAAAGGACGACGTGCTCCTGGTGCCCAGCCGGATCGTGGACAGCACCGGGCCTCAGCCGACGGTGCCGGTCCTACGCGGCGAGGCGGTGGTCTCGGTCCCGGTGACCCTGGGGGCCTCCAATGAGACCATGACCGAGATCGTGGAGGGGCTCAGCGAAGGAGACCTGATCGTCCTGGACGCAGACACGGCGGGGCAGATGCAGGGCGTGCCCCGGTTCTTCGGTATGCAAGGGGGTGGACCTCCGGGGGCGGTACGACCGCAAGGGGGGGCAGTCTCCGGGGTCGGGCAATGATCGAGCTCACCAACATCAGCAAGACCTACCGGATGGGCCAGGTCGAGGTCCGGGCCCTCCGGGACGTCTCCCTCCACATCGGCCCCTCGGAGATGGTAGCGGTGATGGGGCCATCGGGGTCGGGCAAGTCCACCCTGATGAACCTCTTGGGATTCCTGGATCAGCCCACTACCGGTACCTACACCCTGAACGGCACCGACGTCAGCCGCCTGAAGGGCGACCGTCTGGCCCAGATCCGCAATCGCGAGGTGGGGTTCGTCTTCCAGGGGTTCAACCTTCTGCCCCGGCAGACGGCGTTGCAGAACGTCGAGCTACCCCTCATCTACGGGGGCACCGACCGCCGCCGGGAGCGGGCGCTTCAGGCCCTGGAGGCGGTGGGCTTGGCCGATAGGGCCCACCATCGCCCCAATGAGCTCTCCGGGGGACAGCAGCAGCGGGTGGCCATCGCCCGCTCCCTGGTCAACGACCCCTCCATCATCCTGGCGGACGAGCCCACCGGAAACCTGGACTCCCGCTCCGGGGAGGAAGTCATGGCCATCTTCCAACGCCTCAACCGGGAGCAGGGCATCACCCTGGCTATCGTCACTCACGACCCGGACATAGCCGCCCACACCAAGCGGGTCATCCGCCTGCGCGACGGACGGATCGAGTCGGATGAGCCGGTGCCCTCCCCGGTGCAGGCGGACGAGGTCCTGGCCGGGATGCCGGTCCCGGAGGTGTGGGCATGAAGCTTTGGGAAAGCGTGAGGATGGCCCTGGGGGCCCTGGGCGCCAACAAGGTGCGGTCCTCCCTGACCATGTTGGGCATCATCATCGGGGTGACGGCCGTCATCTCCCTCATCTCCATCGGTCGCGGGGCCCAGGGAGCCATTTCCTCCGAGATCGAGGGCCTGGGGAGCAACCTGATCTACATAACCCCGGGAAGCACCTCTCAGGGAGGGGTGCGCACCGCTTCCGGGTCGGCTCTCACCCTCACCATGACCGATGCCGTGGCTTTGGAAGACCCTCTCAACGCCCCCTCCCTCTCCGGGGTGGCCCCGGAGGTCAGTCGTTCCGGTCAGGCGGTGGCGCAGGGCAACAACACCAACGCTCGCATCATCGGGGTCACCGCCGACTACGAGAGGGTCCGCAACCTGGACGTGGCCGGCGGGGAGTTCATCACCCCCGAGCACGTGGAGGCCGGCGCCGCCGTGGTGGTGCTGGGCAGCCAGTCGGCCACCGATCTCTTCGGGGATGCCGACCCCCTGGGGCAGACGGTATACGTCAACCGGGTGGCCTTCCAGGTGGTGGGGGTGCTCGAATCCAAGGGCGGGTCCAGCTTCACCAGCCCCGACGAGGGGTTCTACGTCCCCATCACCACCGCCCAGAGCCGGCTGCCCGGGAGCCAGTTCTATCGAGGCTCCCGCACCGTCTCCTCCATCGCCGTGCAGGTGAAGGACCCCTCCCTGGTGGATCAAGCGCAAGAGGAGATCCGCCAGACCCTGCGCCGTCTCCACCGCCTCACCGAGGAAGATGACTTCTCGCTCCAGAGCCAGCAGGACTTCCTCTCCGCCATCAGTCAGGTTACCACCATAATGACCCTGTTCCTGGCCGCCATCGCCGCCATCTCCCTTCTGGTGGGGGGGATCGGGATCATGAACATCATGCTGGTATCCATCACCGAGCGGACCCGGGAGATCGGCATTCGCAAGGCCGTGGGCGCCCGCGAGCGGGACATCCTCTTCCAGTTCCTGGTCGAGGCCATGTTCCTGAGCCTGGTCGGGGGGGTGGTGGGAATACTCCTGGGAGCGGGGATAGCCGGCATCATCTCGGGGATTGACCTGGGCGGCAGCCGCCTGCAGTCGTCCGTCGAGTTGGACGTGGCGGCACTGGCGGTGGCCTTCTCCGCTGGGGTAGGGCTGTTCTTCGGGGTGTACCCGGCCTGGCGCGCCGCCCGCCTCAACCCCATTGACGCCCTGCGTTCGGAGTAGGGGCCCTCGACCGAGCCACTTGGCTCGCCAAGTCATAGTAGCCAGGCTGTAGCTCATCGGTGGAGGAGGCGGCGGTCTGAAGCCCACCGCTGAAGGCCTTCGGCCCGGAGTTGGGGCCAGTCAGTGACCTGGAACCGATGAACTATAGCGGGATTGGCGGTACGCCGCCGGCTTGCACCCGCCGCGCGACTTGTTTGGCCGAAGGCCCTCAGCAATAGGCACGGCTTCGGTCACAACGGAGTTGTGACCGAAGCCGTGCCCGCGGGCGCCTTTAGTCGCCCGCCTCTCTCGGCCGAGGAGGTCTCCGCTTTATTTCGACAACCTTCATGAACCGTCCGCCCTCTCTTCTACCGACTCCTATCCTTATCAGGTGACACATGCCCAACTACGTCATCGGTCCCGGCATCGAGGAATCGCTGCCCGGCTTTGGGCGGAAGTACGCTCGGAAGGAAGAAGACCTCACCATCGTCCTCTGGGGCGATAGCCTCCTGGCCCGCGAGCAGCACACCAGCGTCGGCGGCCTCGACCCTACTTCCCTGCCGCCCCTGATGCACTCCATGAAGTTGGATTGGCACTTGTGGCAGGGGCTGGACTATCCCAAGCCGACCTTCCGCCGCTTCGATCACCCGGGGACCTTCGACTTCCGGGGGGACTGGACCGCCGCCGAGAGCGACCCTCTCTGGGACGACTCCGGCTACCGGCCGGCCATCACTTACTGGAGCGATAGCCCGGGGGCCGCCATTCGTTGGCACCTACGCCCTGAGGACTCTGCCGTCAACCTGATCTATCGGGCCGATGGGGCCGGCGCCCAAGCCGAAGTGGCAGTCGAGCAGGGCCAGGGCCTGGTCGAGGTCTGGGACGAGACCACCGGGGCCTGGGTGGAGGGGGACGGTCTTCGCTTCAGCATGAAGCAGTCCGTCGGGCCGCGGTCGGGCAACACCACCTACCAGCGCCGGCTCCGGTTGCGTCGCACCGAGGACCAGCCTGATCTCCCGGTCACTATGGAGGTGCGGCAGGCGGTGGAGGGCTCCCACGGTCGCCTATCCATCTGGGGGGTGGAGCGCTTCCGCCGGGACCAGGGCATACTGACTCTGGTCAACTCCGCTCGCGGGAGCCACACCCTGGAGATGCTGGTCCGCTCCTTGGAAAACGAGGTGATTGACTTCCAGCCGGACCTGATAGTCCTGCAACTCCCTCTCCTTAACATGGTCCACGTCTGCCCCACGGTGGAGTACGCCGTCAACTGGACGCGGGACGTGGTCTGGGGGGATCGTCCGGGGGCGGAGAACCACTGGGCTCTCCGGCGTCGCCTCTCCGGCGAGGGGGCGCCCATCGAGGTACTCCTGCTCATTCCCCACCACTCCCAGGTCCATTTTTGCCCGGATGGCTCCTTCGCCGATCTGGGAGAGGGTGTCACCGCCGAGGCCATCTACGACGGGGTGCGGAACCTGGTGCGGGCCCAGGGCGACGTGCCGGCGCTGGATCTGGCCGCCGCCTTCCTGGACGAGATCGCTGCTGACCCGACCTTCGGCGACCCGTACCAGGCCATGCACGCCTCATCCCCCACCGGCCCGACCTACACCACCGACGGGGTACATCAGAACGACCGGGGCACCGACGTCTATGTGAGGTACCTGGGGGTGCTGAGTGGGGAGTAGTAAGTGGGCCTTCTCCAATCGGTCGCGGCCCGGTCCACTCCGTCCATCCCTGTCCACCGGACCCACTACCCCTCAAACCATATCTGCCGGTCCGACCTTAGGTCGGACCGGCAGATATCCAAAGGGATGCTCTTCCAAACGTCTTGGGCGTCGCCGCCGCGATAGTCGCCTTTCCCGGCAATCCGCTAACAATCAGACCGTGTTCCGGGCCTTC
>JBBQIE010000160.1:0-5750 GCA_038324625.1 Anaerolineae bacterium
TACTGGGGGCCCTCTCCACCTTCCTGGATATCCCCGTCGAGAGCTGGCGCAAGGCCCTGGAAGAGCGCGTCCCGGCCCGCTTCCGGGAGGTGAACCTGAGGGCTTTCGAGGCCGGCAGAGAGGTCGCCTCGGACGACGAACCTCTCCCCTTCTGATCGAAGACGCTCCCGGGGGGACGGGGACGTTTGGATCGCGAAGGACGCGAAAGTAGACGAAAACACGAAAGGCTTGGGCCGATTTCGGGTCGCTTGTTGCTCGCCGGCCGAATCCTCTAGGCGGATGTCTCCTCCATCACTCAGAGAACCCATGCTCCGCGGGGCATGGGTTCTCAGGGTGCCGATGCAAAGGCAGGGTGGGACCACGATCGCGGGTCCGCCCACCGGGGATTCACGAGCCCCCCCGAACATCAAGTCAACCCCGTGAGACGCCAACCTTTCGTGTTTTCGCACCCCTTTCGCGTCCTTCGCGATCCAAACACCCTCCGCGATTCAGCAGACGCCCGCCCCGGCTCAGGACTTCAGCCGCAGCATCCGATCCGCCGCTTCTTGGAGGGTGCCCTCCCGCTTGGCGAAGTTGAAGCGCAGTCGGGTGTGCCCCAGCCGCCGGCCCTCGTAGAAGCTCGATCCCGGCACCACCGCCACCCCGATCTCCCGCGCCCTGTACTCGGCGAAGGCCCGATCCGGCGTCCATCCCGGACGCATGTACTTATCCTGGTCCCACTCTACCTCGGCGAAGTCGGCCATGACGTAGTAGGCCCCCTCCGGCTCTTGGCAGGTCATACCCGAGGCGCGAATGCCGCCGGTGAGGATGTCGCGACGGACGGCGAACTGGGCCCGCATGTCCTCGTAGTAGCTCTCCGGCATACCCAAGGCCACCGTTCCCGCCGCCTGGAAGGGCGCCGGGGCGCACACGGTCAGGTAGTCGTGTACTCGGCGGATGGGAGTGGTCAGGCGGGCATCGGCGATGGCCCAACCCACCCGCCAGCCGGTCACCGAGTAACTCTTCCCCAAGCCGCTGATGGTCACCGTGCGGTCTTCCATCCCCGGCAGCGAGCCCAGGCTGACGTGTTCCTGCCCCTCGAAGTAGAGATGCTCGTAGATCTCGTCCACGATGGCGATGACGTTGAACTCCTGGCAGAGGTCGGCGATCACCTGCAGCTCGGCCCGAGTGAACATCCGGCCGGTGGGGTTGTGGGGCGTGTTGACCATAATGAAACGGGTTCGCTCATTGAAAGCCGCCCGCAATTCATCGGGATCGAAGGTGTACTCCGGCTCCCGCATGGGGACGAACCTAGGGGTGACCCCGGCCATTATGCAGTCGGGGATGTAGATCTCGAACCAGGGCTCCAGCAGGATCATCTCGTCGCCCGGGTTGGCCAGCCCCAGCAGGGTGGAGACGATGGCCTCGCTCACCCCGCAGGTGACCGTGACCTCCGTCTGGGGATCACAGGCGATGCCGTTGTACGAGGCCGACTTCTCGGCAATGGCGGCCCGAAACTCGGGAGTGCCGAAGGAGAAGGTGTACTGGTTCTGCTCCCCGCGGATGGCGGCCACCGCCGCCTCGATGACCTCCGGGGGCGAGTCGAAATCGGGCACCCCCTGGGAGAGGTTGATGGCCCCCGTCTCCACTCCCAACCGGGTCATCTCCCGGATGACCGATTCCACGAAGGGCTCGGTTCGAGTCCCTATCTCCGGCAACACACGCGAACTGGCTGAACTGGACGACAACTCCCCCTCCCCTGCCGGCGCACCGGCCCTCGGCGACTGGCGTAACCGTCTTCCGATTGGCCCCCGGCATCCTCGGCGGAGCCCCTTACCTCGCTAGAACGCTAGTCAGGTATTCCCATCGAAATCGTGGCCGTGGGTCCGCCGTTACCCCTTCGGTGCCCTCAGGGCTGGCTCCGAGCGCTACTCTCGTCACCCTGAGCGCAGCGAAGGGTCTCGGCTCTCGAAGGTGAGATGCTTCACTGCGCTGAGGAGCGCTCCGTTCAGCATGACGGCGACCACTTGACCAATGTTCTAGAGGGCCCATTATGGCGGCAATCACGCCGCTCCTCAAGAACCGGATGCGGTTGCTCGGAGACCATCCGAAGCAGTCTATCGGCCCGCATCTGTCCTGGTTCGTGTGATGTCGGGCGAAGGGAGGGCGGCGGTCTGAAGGCCGCCGCTGAAGGCCTTCGGCCAGGATAGGGGCCACACGGTTTTCTTGGCCGAAGGCCCTCAGCGGGCGCCTTTAGTCGCCCGCCCTCTCCCGCGTCGCCTGCCGGCACTCACCCCAGGGCCTCCCCAACCCATTCCATCCTCACACGAACCAGGACACTACCGGCCCGCGTTCTCAAGGAACGCGGCAAACTCCAGCAACTCGTCCCGCACCCGGGCGAATACCGGCCCTGCCCGGTCCACCAGCGGCAACACTTGCCCTGGATCGAGTTCGAAGGAGTAGATATTCCGCACCACATGACGGAAGCGCAGGTACTCGTCGAGGGAGCGGACCGATTCCGGGGAAAGCACCGCTGCCCGCACTCCCTTGAGAGGTAGGCCCATCTGCCGCAACAGGTCAACGTCCCATTCCGACCCCGCCGGCAGAGTGCCGTCCAATTGCATCGCCACCAATCGGAAGAGGCGCTCCAGGCCGGCGTAGAGGTCATGCAGGTTCAGGGCCGCCGCATCAACCCATAGGGAGTCGGGCTGGTCGCGCATCGGGCCGGCCGCGCGTTCCGCCCGCCCAACCACGGACTCCAGGGCCGTCAGATCTCCACGGATGCGGGCCGCCAGGGCCAGATGCATGTTGCTCACAGGTCCGTTTCGGCCTGATCCAGCCATCGTCGGCCTTCACTCCGCGGGCTACCTCTCATATAGCACTTGCCCCGATTCCAGCGCACTCCGCAGAAACGCCCTATCTCGCATTCGCTCCAGAGCTTCCATGCCTCCGTGCCCTCCGTGGGCTTCCCTCTACCGTCGCACCATCTCGATGGCGTCCACCGGGCACACCTCCACGCACAGACCGCACCCGTCGCAACGATCGGGCAGCACGGCGTATACCCCGTCGGCCTCGACGGCCGCGTCGTAGATGCATACCCGCTCACACAGGCCGCAGGAAGTACACTTCCCCGCCTCGATCTCCGCCTGCAGGACGTGATCGCGGAACACGTCCTCCATGGACACGATCCGGTCGCAGACGGCACCCCGGAAATCGCTGACGACGGCGTACCCCTTCTCGTCCATCCAGCGGGACAGACCCTGGTTGAGGCGGGTGATCTCCTCGTAGCCCCGCATGACCACCGCGGTCACCGTTTGGGTAACGGTGGCCCCGGCCAGGATGGCCTTCACCACGTCCTGCCACTGGGCCAGGCCGCCGCTCATGGACAACGGCACCCCCACCGCCGGGTAGATGGCCGTCAGCCAACGTAGCGTATAGTACAGGGACCAGGGGCCACCGTGGCCGGCGTAGCCCCCGTGCATCACCGGGCGCTCACGCTCGATGTCAATGTCTAGCCCGGTGAAACGGTTGAAAGTGACGATAGCGTCGGCCCCGGCGCGCTCCAGGGCCACCGCCACCCCCGGGGGGTTGTTCAGTTGGGGGGTCATCTTAGGCATGACCGGGATGCTCCGCGCCTCTTTCACTAACCGGGTCATGTCAATCATCTCGCGGGTGACGTCGTGGCCTTCCATGAGGTGCGGCCCATGCGGGCAGGAGAGGTTCAGCTCCACGGCGTCCGCCCCGGCCTCCTCCATGGCCGCCGAGTACTCCAGCCATTGCTCCGGGGTCAGGCAATTGACACTGGGGATGACGGGGATAGACAGGGACTCCTTGGCCCGGCGGACCTCCTCGGCGTAGCGGTCGAGGTCCCATTCGCTGGCCTGCTCGTAGGAATAGAGGACGAAGCTCCGGTCCCGCCCCGAGGTCTGGCGCAGCACCTGGAACCGGGGGGTGGGCGCTACCCGGCAGACTTCCTTGGCGAAGAGGCTCTTCATGACGATAGCCCCGGCCCCGGCGTCCTCGGCCCGTTTCATGCCCTCGACCGTGCCGGTGATCCCAGCCGAGCCCGCTATCACCGGGGAGGTCAGCCTGAGACCGGCGAAATCCACCGATAGGTCTGCCACCAGTCAGTTCTCCTTGCAGGGGTTGTCATAGGCAACGGCACCGACCGGAGCCGCCCCGGCTCAGTTCATGGGGTTACGGCCGGCCAGGAGGGTTCCGAGCAGTTCCCGCACGTGCTCGTCGCAGTAGATGGTGCTGCCGGCCTGCTCCTCCATGGTCTTGGCCAGGAGGTCGGTGCTGCCGGCGAAGGTCCGCATGGCGCAGAGGGGGCCGTCACTGGGGTGAGCCCTGAGCCCGAACGCCCGGCCGATCCCGTGGAAGCTCAGACGCTGCAACACCTGCTGCCGCATCTCCACCGCCTCTAGGGACCGAACCCAGTCCGCCGAGATCACCACCGCCACCCCGGGATGGACGGCCAAGGGGAGCGGCTCCGGGGACTGACTCCCCCGGAGGGGGCCATGGACCAGCGAGAAGTCGTAATGCCCGGACTCCTGCTGCCAGGGCTCATTCACCACCAGCTCCAGGAACCGATCGGCATCAATGGCCGCCTGGCCCTCGTCCCGGGCGGTTTCGACGTACCAATCGAAGCTGGAGTAGGGACTGCCCTCGGGCAGGGCCGGGATGACCCAGTTGCCGAAGGGTCGTAGGCCCACGATGGGGGAGATCAGGCCCCAGGGCCAACGGGTGTAGTACACCGAGGTGATCACGCCCACGATGGAGGCCAGGCACTGGACCGCCTCTTCGTCCTGCACTTCCGATGACCACGAAACTGAGATACTCTTCAACCCTTCCTCGCAACCCGCCAATGAAACCAACCCACTCCAGGCCAGAATACAGGCCCGTGGCCCCGCCCGTCAAGCAAATGAGCTCGGGTTCGCCCCCGCCCACTCAGTCCACCACCATTCACTCCTTCCAGCACCGGGCGCCGACCGGTCCGACCGAGGTCTGACTTGGGTCCAAGTTATGTGCAGTTTTCCCGACCCGGACCCTATGCTATACTGGCGCCGACTCCGCGAGACGACCACCGATTCGGTGTAGGGGCGCTGCGGAGCTTGCGTAGCCGCGCCCTCTCCCGCTGCCCTGAACCGCTCCACCGGAGAAGCCCTTGCGAGTCCTTCTCGTTGCCCCCCGTGTACACCTTCCCATAGAGACCCGCACCTCACCCCCACTCGGCCTCGCCTACCTGGCGGCGGTATCCGAGAGGCGCGGCGATGAAGTGCGCCTGTACGACGGCAACGTGGAGCCGGAGCCCCTGACCGCGGTGGTGCAGGGCTTCCGCCCCGACGTGGTGGGCCTCAGTGCCAACACCATCCAGATCCAGTCCGCCTGGCGGGATGCCGCCCTCGTCCGAGGGGTCAGCGGGGCCGCCATCGTCCTGGGCGGGCCCCATCCCTCCGTCCTACCGGAGGAGAGCCTGGGCCAACCGGGGGTGGACTTCGTGGTCCGCGGTGAGGGAGAGGAGACCTTTATCGAGCTCTGCACCGCCCTCGAAGGCGCCGACCGAGATGCCTGGCCCGAACGCCTCCGGGAGGTGGCCGGCCTGAGCCTCAACGGCCCCGATGGCCCACGTCACCATCCCGAGCGCCGGCCCATCCACGACCTGGACTCCCTACCCCTGCCGGCCTATCACCATTTTCACATGGACCGCTACACCAACCTCCAGCCCACTATTGACGCCTCCCGCGTCCCCAGCTACCCCATCCTCACCT
>JBBQIE010000161.1:0-5744 GCA_038324625.1 Anaerolineae bacterium
GACGGTCACCATCGAGGATCAGATGGCCACCACCCACATAGACCAGGTGTTCGTCAACGACTCGGAGTGGTCCCTGGAGGGGACGTACATCTTCCCCCTGCCGGAAGAGGCGGCCATCAGCGACTTCACCATGTGGGTGAATGGCAGCCCGGTGAAGGGCGATCTACACACCAGGGAGGAAGCCCGGCGCATCTACGAGGACATCGTCAGGCAGAGGATGGATCCGGCCCTTCTGGAGTACGTGGGCCGGGACTTGTTCCAGGCCAGCATCTTCCCCATACCCGCCGGTGACGACCGGCGGATCGAGATCGAGTACACCCAGGCACTGACGGCGGACAACGGGCTCATCCGGTACGTCTACCCCCTCTCCACCGAGCGGTTCTCCCCCAAGCCCCTGGAGTCGGTGTCCATCGGGGTGGAGGTGATCAGCCGGGAGCTCATCAAGAGCATCTACTCCCCCAGCCACTCGGTGGATATCGAGCGCGAGGGCGCTCGGCGGGCGCGGGTGGGCTGGGAGGCGTCCGACGTTACTCCCGATACGGACTTCTCCCTCTACTACTCGGTATCGCCCGAGGACCTGGGCGCCAACCTGCTCAGCTACCGGGGCGAGGACGAGCGTGGCTTCTTCGCCCTTCTACTGGCGCCCGACGTGGATGCCGGCCGAGAACAGGTGGTGGCCAAGGACGTGCTCCTGGTCCTGGACATCTCCGGGAGTATGGACGGTGAGAAGATCGAGCAGGCCAAGGCGGCCCTGACCTACGTGCTGGCGAACCTGAATGAGAACGACCGCTTCAACGTCATCTCCTTCGCCACCAAGGTCACCAGCTTCTCCCGGGGGATGCAGGAGACCGGGCTGCGACGGAACGCCGAGCGCTTCGTGGCCGGGCTGCGGGCCCAGGGGAATACCGACATCAACCGGGCCCTGCTGGAGGCCATGTCCATGGCCGACCCCGAAAGGCCCACGGTTATCATCTTCCTCACCGACGGGCTGCCCACCGAGGGCGTCACCGACAGCGCCCGCATCATCGAGAACGTGATCGAGGCGGCCCCGGAGAGCGTGCGGCTCTTCCCCTTCGGGGTGGGGGACGACGTGGACACCGTGCTCCTCGACACGCTCAGCCGTGAGCTTCGGGGAGCCAGCGCCTATGTCCGGCCGGGACAGAGCGTCGAAGAGGAGGTGAGCGCCTTCTACGCCAAGGTAAGCACCCCGGTACTGGCCGACGTAGACGTGAGCGTGGACGGGGTCGGGGTGGAGGAGATGTACCCATACCCGCTTCCCGACCTCTTCGCCGGCAGCCAGTTGCTGGTGGTGGGGCGGTATGGGGCCGGGGGACCGGCGACCATTGAGGTCTCCGGCGAGGTCAACGGCGAGCGGCGCGTCTTCCGCTATGAGGACATCACCTTCACCGATCGCGGGGGCGAGGACTTCATCCCCCGCCTCTGGGCCACTCGGAAGATCGGTGCCCTGCTGAACGAGATCCGGCTATATGGGGAAAGCGCCGAGAGGGTGGATCAAATCGTGAACCTGAGCATCCGCTACGGGATCATCACTCCCTACACCAGCTATCTGGTGGAGGAGCCGGAGGAGGCGCTGTCCCGTGAGGGACGGGATCAGATCGCCGACCGGCAGTTGCAGGCCATGGCCACCGCCCCGGCCGCTCCCGCCTCCGGTGCTTCCGCCGTCAGCCGGGCCCAGAGCCAGACGGCGATGGAGAAGGCCGACGTGGCCGCCGCTCCCTCGATGGCCGGCGACCAGAGTGGGGCGGGGGCGACCGTGGCCACCGTCGGAGATAAGGCCTTCGTGCTCACCGAGGGCGTCTGGGTGGACACCACCTTCGACATCCAGGAGATGAAGGCCACCCCGGTGGTCATCGGCTCCGACGAGTTCTTCCGCCTGTTGGAGGACTACCCGGAGGCGGGCCGGTACTTCTCCCTGGGGGATCGGGTGCGGGTGGTGCTCGGAGACCGGGCTTACGAGAGCGCTCCCGGCGAGCCGGTGGCCGCTCAGGCCCTGCCCACGCCGCCCGTCGAGATTGAGGTGACGCCGGAGCCGAGGCATAATGACGGCGGTCTGCCGGGGTGGCTGCTCCAACTGCTGGAGAAGCTCACCAGTTTGGCGTCTCGCTGAGCGTCGCGGCGTAGCCACGCCGTCCCGGCAGGCAGTGTCAGGAGAGGCGCACTCACTTCGCCGGCCCGGGTCGCACCGGGCCGGCCATCACCTTGGGGGAGTTGCCAGATGGCCGGGATGATCGTGGCGCCGCAACCTATCGCGGTGGAAGAGGGGGCGAAGGCCCTGAGGGCAGGTGGAAACGCCGTGGATGCCGCCGTCACCTGCGCCCTGGTGCAGGCGATCGTGGATCCTCACATGTGCGGTCTCGGCGGTTACATGCTGGCTACCGTCAGCCTCGCCAACTCCGAGGGGGCGGAGGGCACCAAGGCCCTGGATGCCCCGGCCCTGGCCGGTTCCAGGGTGACGGCCGACATGTGGGAGGACCAAGTAATCCGCCCCAACCCGCGAGGATGGGGGTACTTCCTCAAGGGCAAGGTCAACGAGATGGGCTACCAGTCCATCTGCACCCCGGGGGCGGTGAAGGGCTACGCTTGGATGCTGGAACGCTGGGGCACCATCTCCTGGGAGGAAGCCCTGGCTCCTGCCATCCACGTGGCCGACCAAGGCTTCCTGGTGCCTGACCATCTGGCGGCGGTGTGGAAGACGCGGGCCGGCCTGCCCGAGGAGAGCACTCTCCTAGACTACATCAAGGCCAACCCGGAGGCAGCGCGCATTTACCTGAAGAGCGATGGCAACCCCTACGACGAGGGGGATGTGTTTCGTAACCCCGACTACGCCGACACCCTGAGCCGCCTGGCCGAGGCCGGCCCCGACGAGTTCTATTGCGGAAGCATGGCCCGACGCATGGCTCACGACCTGAGCGACCACGGTTCCTTCGTCACCGGCGACGACCTCGCCGCCTATCGCCCTCTGCACCCGGATGCGGTCATCAGTACCTATCGCGGCTACGAGATCGCCACCTCCCCGGCTCCCCACGGCGGCCTCACCCTGGCGGCGATCCTGAACATCCTCGAGGGCTATGACCTGCCGGCCCTCGGCCACAACTCCCCGGACTACATCTACCTGGTGGCTAAGGCCATGAAGGCGGCCTTCGCCGACCGCAACCCGCACCTGGGGGACCCTCGCTTTGCTGAGCGGCCCTTTGATTGGATGGCCTCCAAGGATCGGGCGGCATACTGGCGCCAGCGGATTGACGCCGGATTGCCAATCGAGGTCACCTTCACCCCCAGCGAGCCGCCGGACACTACACACGTAAGCGTGGTGGACGGCGAGGGGAACTGCGTGGCTCTCACCCATTCCCTGGGCATGTCCTCCGGCGTCATCACCCCGGGGCTGGGGTTCATGTACAACAACTCGATGATCAATTTCAACCCCTATCCGGATTCCCCCAACTCCATCGCCCCGGGCAAGGCTCGGACCACGGGTATGTCCCCCACTATCGTCTATCGGGATGGGCTTCCGGTGATGGTCATTGGGGCCCCGGGCGCCACTCGCATCATCACCTCCATCGCCCAGGTGATCGTCAATCGGCTCGATTTCGGCATGAGCATGAGCGACGCGGTGCTGGCGCCGCGCTTCGATTGTCAGGGGGGCAAGATCATCTGCCAGGCCCGCATCCCGGAGTACGTCTGCGCCGAGGTGCGCCGCCGGCATCCGGTCGAGAGGATGCCGCGCAGCCACGGGGGGATGGGTCTCGTACACGCCATCGCCATTGATCCGGAGACGGGAGACATGGAGGGGGCGGCAGACAGCGGGGGAGCGGGCATGGCCCTGACGGTCTGAGAAGTCCGGACGGAAAGGTGGGTTCCCGGAAAAGGTAGAGCAGTCGGCGGGGTGGGGCCGGGGGGCCACCGCCGACTGCTCCGGTTCCCGCCTCGTCGCCCGGTCGCGAGGGGGTTAAAGGGCGAAGGCCCCGCCCTTCAAACGATCGCCTAACTCATGACTAACGGCGATCCAACGGTAAGGGTCGCGAGGCCCCGCTCTGAGTAATCCCAGCTTAGCTAACATATCTTAACCTTCCGGGTAAGGCTGGGAAGACCACGTATTCACTTGTTATCTAACGTAATGCAGTAACGCTCAACTGGTATGGATGATACGAGGTGGTGGTTAAATGCTCCTAAACGCCAACTTAAGACTTCGTTAAATCTCGCGTGGGGCGAACGCGAGGACTAAAAATGCCGGTCGGGAATCCTACTACAGCCGGATGTTGAACCCCGGGGCCCCCTGATGCGCTGGAAGCCGCCCCCCTGAACCCTTGCCGTCACCCTGAACGAAGTGAAGGGTCTTGCTTTGTGTGAACTCAGATGCTTCACTCCGCTGAAGAGCGCTTCGTTCAGCATGACGCCTAATATTTGACCGATGCTCTAGGCATCCCTGAGCCGGCGCTCTCGGGCGAAGAACTCCTCGGCCAAGGCGGGTACTACCTGGTCCCGCTTCACGGCGGCAATGAACTGAGCCAAGGCGCCTACTGCCATACCGGCCAACAGCTTGCCTTTCTCTTCGGAGGCGAAACGGGCGTCGCCGGCGTAGTGCTCGGGATAGTCGGCGTACCAGCTCACGCCGGTGTAGGCCGCTCCGAGATCCCTCAGGCGTCCGCGGGCGTGGCCGGGCTGTTCCGGTATGGCTTCCCGCTTGACCAGGTTCGGATGGGCGGCCAGGGAGGTGCTGGTTTCGCTCTCCCCGGCGTGACCATCCTCGGTGGTCTCGCGCATGGCCTGCCAGCGCTCTTGGTCCTCGGGGGTATACCAGGCGGTGGGAAGGTAGAGGCTGTATGGCTTCTGTTCCCATAGGCTGCACTGGGCCAGGAAGCGGACGAGGTAGTTGTTCCCGCCGTGGCCACTGTAGAGGATGATCTTCCGAAAGCCGTTGCGCCCGATCTCATCCAGCACCCCCTGGATTACGTCGAGAAGGAGGGTGGGCTTGAGAGTGACGGCTCCCGGGAAGCAGCGGGCCTCGTAGATCTGGCCGAAGTAGAAGGGCGGGAAGACCACGGCCGGCTCTTCCAGCGTCGCTAGGGAGGCGGTCCGATGGGCGAGGAGATAGTCGGTCCCCAGGGGAAGGTGGTCACTGTGTCTCTCCAGAACACCCATGGTCAGGATGCACACTTGAGTATCACGGACGGCGGCGGCGAAATCGGGTGCGGTCAGCTGTTCCCACTGCATGTGTTTCCTCCTGGTGCGATCGGTGCGGGCTCCCCGGAGTCCGCTCTTAGGTTGAGGCTCCGCCGTCGGCCGGGGTCGGCCCTCCGGCCGGCGGCTGATAGCGGCCGACGGCCCGGAGCACGTACAGGGCGTCGGCGGTGACGAACTCGTTCATGCGGCTTTGACCCGTCGGCCCCCAGTCCACGGGGGAGACCTGGGAGCGGGGGCTGTCGGAGACCGTGTAGTATTTGGCCTCCGCTGGGAAGCCGCCATCCGGGAGTCTCTTCGATTCCAAGAGGTCCAGGGCCTCGTCGCAGCGCCAATCTCGGATGAGGCCGGCCTCGGCGAGGACCTTGAGGGCGAAGAGGATGTCGTAGTGCCAGTAGCAGGGGTAGTGTAGGCGCACGAAGTCGGGATCCATGGTCTCGCCATCGCTTTGCCGGCGGAAGAGCCGGCGCTTGAGGAAGACATTGGCGGCGCGGGCGGCGGCATTCATGGTCTTGCCGCTGCCGGTGAGCTTGTTGTGCCAGGCC
>JBBQIE010000162.1:0-5695 GCA_038324625.1 Anaerolineae bacterium
TCGGCAGGGCCGTAGGCATCATCTGACGCGGCCCTTGAGCATAGTCGAGAAACACAGGAGCCCAGTTAAGCGACGCTTCACTGGGCTCCTGTTCTGGCGGGACGGGTGGGATTCGAACCCACGGTGGGGTTGCCCCCACAACGCTTTTCGAGAGCGTCCCGATCAACCGCTCTGGCACCTTCCCGTATCGCGATACCCCGCGCCTGACGACCGCAGTGTGGAGAAGAAGTCAGCCAGCACTGCCTCAACTTCCTCGGCCAGCACTCCGCCAACAACCGTGACTCGGTGGTTGAGGAATGGGGCGCGCAGCAGGTCGAGGATGCTCCCGGCCGCACCTGCCTTGGCATCCGGCACCGCGTAGACCAGCTTCCCCAGTCTCGCCTGCACCATCGCCCCAGCGCACATCACACAGGGCTCCATGGTGCAGTACATGGACGCTCCAGACAAGCGCCAGGTACCGAGAGCTTCAGCCGCCTGACGCAGAGCCAAAACCTCAGCATGGGCCGTGGGATCCCGGCGTCTCTCCCGCTCGTTGTGCCCTCGAGCCACCACCTCGCCGCCGCTGACTACCACCGCCCCAACGGGCACATCACCGTGCGGAATAGCCAGCAGGGCCTCAGCCAGGGCCTGGCGCATGTAGCAGTCGTCTGACACGATACGTATTGTAGTGGGTCGGAAGATGTCCGGCAACACCGGTAACAGAGCGGTTGCATGGGGGCCGGTTCCCCGTGTACGCTCTCCAGAGGCCGTCTCTTTGCCTTGATCAGATTGGTGGCGGCCGTAGCCTCGCTTAGGAATGGAGATTGCCATGGGGAAGCCCACCGACATCAGGCCAATAGGTGCCACCACCTATTTCATCCCGGTAGAGACCCGAGTGCCTCTGAAGTTTGGAACCGAGACGCTCACCTCCGTCACTTGCGCCCGAGTACGCCTCCAAGTTATCGACCGGGATGGGGGAACGTCGGAAGGGTGGGGGGAGACCCCACTGAGCGTACAGTGGGTGTGGCCCAGCTCTCTCAGCTACCAGCAGCGCCACGATGCTCTATTGGCCTTCACCGCCGGCCTGGCGCGGGATTGGGCTGATCTGGATGTCGCCGGCCACCCTATAGAGGTCGGCCACGCCTTCTTGGAGCAGACGCTCCCGGAACGTTTGCAGGAGTTCAACCAAGGTCCTCAGGCTGCCTCCGAGCCCATGCCCTGGCTGGCGGCCCTGGTCTGCGCTGCCGCCTATGACATGGCCTTGCACGATGCCTTCGGGAATCTCCTAGGCCGACCAACGTATGAGACCTACGGCCCGGAGTTCATGAACTCCGATCTCTCCCGGCTATTGACTCCTGCCGACGGCTCCGGCGTCAGCTTCGAGGGTACCTTCCCACAGGACTTCCTGGTGTACCCTCGGCCCGACCGGATGAAAGCCTGGCACCTGGTCGGCGGTCTGGACCCCTTGACGCCGGACGACCTGACGGGCTCGGAACCGGAGGACGGCTACCCGGTGCTGCTCCCGGAGTGGATCGAGAGGGATGGCCTGAAGTGTCTGAAGATCAAGTTGCGAGGAAACGATGCCGCCTGGGACTATGACCGTTTGGTGAACGTGGGCACTATTGCTGACAGTCTGGGAGTAGACTGGCTCTCAACCGACTTCAACTGCACCGTTACCGACCCATCCTACGTGACCGAGATCCTCGACAGACTGCGGGACGAGCATCCTCGCATCTACGGGATGACCCTGTACGTGGAGCAGCCTTTCCCCTATGACCTGGAGCATTACGCCATTGACGTGAGAAGCGTCTCCAGTCGTAAGCCTCTCTTCATGGACGAGAGTGCCCACGATTGGCACCTGGTGAAGCTGGGGCGGGACTTGGGCTGGACAGGTGTGGCCCTCAAGACCTGCAAGACCCAGACCGGGGCTCTTCTCAGTCTGTGCTGGGCCAAAGCACATGGAATGACCCTCATGGTGCAGGATCTCACCAATCCCATGCTGGCCCAGATACCCCACGTCCTCCTGGCCGCCCACGCCGGCACCATCATGGGTGTGGAGACCAACGCCATGCAGTTCTACCCCGAAGCCTCCAATCCGGAGGCCAAGGTGCATCCTGGGCTCTATCGAAGACGACAGGGTGAAGTGGATCTCTCCACCATAGCCGGGCCCGGCTTCGGCTACCGCTTGGCGGAGATTCACCGCGAGCTTCCCGCTCCGGTGGCCGATGCTGGGTGAGAACTCTTCATCAGGTTGACCGTGGCCGGGGACGCCCGACAGCTCGGCCCAATCGCGCATCGTGGTCGGTGACCTTCGTGAGGGAGAGAACTCTATGCGGACTCGATCGGTAAACGGCGGCGATATCATTGATCACGGTCCGGTCGGACGAGTGCTCTGCGTGCAGGGCCGTGCCCTAGTCCAGGACCGGCATCTCGGCCGCCAGGCGCTCTACATGGCCAGCTACGGCACCGAGAAGGGCATGTTGATCGTTCTCGATTACGAGAACGATAGAGCCGAGGAATACGAGTTCCCCGAGGCAGTCACCGCTTGGAACCTAATGCAGGCCCGGGACGGTCTCGTCTACATCGGCGGCTACACTCCAGGGCGATTGCTGGCTTTCGACACGGAACGGCGCCGCTTCGTGGATCTTCCCGAGCCGGACCACGTGATCGAGGCGGCCCAGTCCGTGGTCTGCGACCTGGCGGAGGGGCCGAATGGGAGTATCTACTACGGCACCTATCCGGATTGCCGCCTCTACCGCTACCGCCCCGAAGAGGGGAAGGTGGAACTGGTGGCTCAGCCGGTGCAGGACGAGCTCTATCTGCGCTGGGTGACAGCCTTGCCGGATGGCCGGGTGCTGGGCTTTGCTGGGTGTCACCGGTGCCGGCTGGTGGAGATCCGGCCTGACACCGGCAGCGTCCGCACCCTAACCCCCGATTGGCTCCAGGGCCCGAGCAACTGGGGACCTCTGTATCTGGTCGGGCCGTACGCGGTGCATCAGGCCATGGACAGTCGAAATGGGGGCGCACCGATCCTGGTCGTGTATGACTGGCAGTCAGGCACCTTGGCCGACACTATCTCCATCCTCGACATAAACGAGCCGATCGTGGTGGGAGCCGGCGATGGCGGCCTGCTGATCGGCGCGAGGGGCGGGGCTATTGAGAAAGTGCTCTTGCCCGAAGGTCGCCGTCAAGCAGTATGGCCGGACCTGCGGCTTCCGGACCTTCCTTTGTCCGGGATTCTGCGTGATGACAAGGGAAGGCTCATCAGTCCGAGTGGCCGCGACTATTGGGTGGCGGACCCAGCGACCGGCTGGGCGGAAACCAGGCGGCTTCCCGCTCGCGGCGCCTACATCGCCGCTCTGGGACTCAAGGCCATGGACAACGGCCAAGTGTGGGGCAGCTTCCACCTTGGCCAGAGCATCTTCCGGCTAGCTACCGACGGGAACGATGCCCTCAACCTGGGGCCCGTGGTCGAGGTCGGGGGCGAGGTATACGATCTGGAAGAGAAGGACGGCGTCCTATACATGGCCTCGTACATCGAAGCGGTCCTGTCCCGCTTCGATCCAGCTGCACCTTGGCACCCGGGGAAGGAGGTGGCAAGCAACCCTCAAGAACTGGCGCGCTTGGGTCACGATCAGTACCGGCCTTGCGCCGGCGTGGCCTGGGCCCCGGACGGCCGGCTGGCGGTGGGCTCCATGGCCAAGTACGGCATCGCCGGTGGCGCCCTGTCATTCTATGACCCAGACACGGGTAGTCTGGAGGTGGTGCGAGACCCGGTTCCCGGCCAAGCCATCACCGCTCTTGACGGTGACGGAGACCGCCTCTGCCTGGGCACCTCCATACACTCCAATGGCGTCTCGGCCGAAGGTGCTTGGGCCCAGGTGTTCCTCTGGGATCAGAAGCCCGGTAGAATAGCGTCGCAGCACGAACTATCAGGCATAGAAGGGGTAAGCTGGGTAGCACTCCTGCCGGGTCCGGCGGTGCTGGTCTCGGCGGCGGGGAAGCTCTTCCTCTGGCACACCGACACCGACGAGATAGAGACGGTGCTTGAGCAGGGCTCCATGCAGACTAACGGCTGTGCCCGCGGCCGCGACGGCAAGCTATGGATGGTGATCAATGGCACTCTCATGCGTTACGATGCTGGAGCCGACGAGCTGGTCAGCTATGCGCTGGGAGCGGGTGAATTGTCTTCGCCTATGACCGTGGGACATGATGGCACCGCCTATTGCCGGAGGGGCCTGCACGTGGTTGCCTTCCGAGACTTGGCCTAGGCGATGCTCTGTAAATCACTCCGAAAGCACCAACTCATGCTCTCGAAGGCCCCTTGTTGGATAGGATACAGGGGCCGCAGTTGAACTAGGTCATCGCCAAACCTGCTCTGCGGGCCAGGCCCGAGCCGAGTTGACACCCGGGCGGTAGCCGGCTCGCTCACCTGAAAGTCACCCGCCGCTGGGCTAGTGCGCGCCGCCGTCCGGGCCGTATCGGGCCCAAGTCGTGGAGGGCAACTTGTCTCACTCCGGCATCAGTATGATCGGTTCGGTTGTTCGCGCATTGCGCCGAGCCCGCTTGGCGATTCTGACAGTGGGCTTGACTTACCTTCTCGCGGTTGCGGTCGGTGCAGTGATGGTGCATGCCGGGAACGGGTTCGCCCTGAGCTATAGGGACAGACTGCTGGCAACCGCCCGAGCCGGTGAACCTGCCTTGGTCGCGCTCCAGCGAGGAATGCCTCTACGAGCGGCGCTGATTGACTTCGCGGAGAACCTCTTTCTGGGCGCCGTACCGACGTCCCTCACCGGCCTAACGGTGGTCTCCCCCTACGGCTTCGCCGCCTTCCGCGGCTGGATTGGCGGCATCGTCTCCATGGGTGACGGCCGGATGAGCCGGTTAGCGGAAGCGCACGAGGCCGCCTACTACATCATCACCTTGGTGCTGCAGCTCATACCCTACACGTTGTCTGGCGGGGCTGGAGTCTCCCTTGGTCTATCGTACTTCCGGCCCGCGCCAGACTACCGGGGGGATAAATGGATCGGCTACCCCAAAGAAGCAATACGGGATTACCTCAGAATCTACTTGCTCGTCGTCCCCCTGTTTCTGTTCGCCTCACTGTGGGAGTTTCTTGCCCGCTAGGTGCAGGCCATCCCCTGACCTCGCTCTCGGCAGTGCCAAGGGGAGCGCAGTCCCAGAAGCCCCCCAGGGCCGGCGGGAGCGAAACACTTGAAGGTGGACTGCCGTACTCCTGGCCAACGACCGCGATGCGGAAAGGCCGGCTCTGGGCTCTCTTGGGAGGATGACCACTCGCCAGTTGTTCCGAGATGGTGGTCACTAGCGGGCAAAGCGATTGCTGTCTGGATCACATATCATAAGAGGTGTTCTGGATACCAGTTGCACACGTGGTCGGTTCTTCCCCCAGGCAGACGCTGTGCTACGCGAACGCGGACGGTGTTCTTTGGCCCCCGGCGTCGCCGAGGCTGACAAGGTGAGGGGCGGACATCATCCACTCACTCCCGCCCTCTCCAGGTTCAGCGCCAACAGGCGCTCCAGGGTCTCCTGGTCCTCCACAGCGTGCGGCCACCCGTAGGCGCCTGTGCGCCAGATCTAGCCAAGTGGGGCGCTGGTTGTATAGGTTGGTGAGGGTGCGCGCTTGAGCTCCTTCTCGTCGGCGCCGGGGGGGAGGCCCGAATTCACGCTTGCTCTACACACTATTTACGCTTTCGTT
>JBBQIE010000163.1:0-5694 GCA_038324625.1 Anaerolineae bacterium
TACGGCGAGGTCTGGGATGCCTTCTTAGTGGGCCAGGAGAGGATCCTCACTGGCGAGGAGAAGGATGCCAAGATAGTTCTGGATGAAGTGCAGCAGACCGTCCAGGGGTACCTGGATGCCTATTGGTCCTCCTAGCCCGGGGCTCGGGGAGGCCCTGGGCTCGCTCGGGTCTGAAGCCCCGAGCTACGGTGGAGCGAAGCCTGCCCTTCAGCAGGCTGAGGGCGAATACGAGATTCGCCCCTACGAACGGCCCAGCCCGCGTAGGCGGGCTTCGCTCCACCGTAGCCCCGATCATTTATGGCGGGGCGGGCCTCGCCGACACAATGTCCGCCTTCACTCGGCAATCTTCATCATGGCGGGGCGAGCCCTCGGCGACCCTCATCAGCTCGGAGTGGGCCCATGAAGCTCTCGCCTAAGAGCCGGGAGGCTTACTGGGCCTACGCCCTGGTGAGCCCCTGGGTCATCGGCTTTCTCATCTGGACCGTCGGGCCCATGCTGGCCTCGCTCTTCCTGTCCTTCACCCAGTACAACGTGGTGAGCCCGATATCCTGGGTGGGCCCGACCAACTACACCACTATCCTCACCGGGGACGCCCTGTTTTGGCAGTCGGTGAAGGTCACTTTCACTTTCGCCGCCCTGGCCCTGCCCAGCGGCTTGGCGGTGGGGCTGGCGGTGGCGTTGCTTCTCAACCTGAACGTGCCCGGCCTGTCCGTCTGGCGGGCCATCTATTACCTTCCCTCGGTCATCTCCGGGGTGGCGGTGGCGGTCCTGTGGCAGTACGTCTTCAACCCACGATTCGGGGTGCTCAACTGGGCCCTAAGCTTGGTGGGGATCAAGGGCCCCGGTTGGCTCTCGGACCCGAAGTGGGCCCTGCCCTCCCTGGCCATCATGAGCCTCTGGGCCGCCGGCGGGGGCATGATCCTCTATCTGGCCGCCCTGCAAGGGGTGCCCACCGCCTTGTACGATGCCGCCAAGGTGGACGGGGCCAACGCCTGGCGGCGGCTCCGTCACATCACCCTGCCCATGATCTCCCCGGTGATCTTCTTCAACCTGGTGATGGGCACCATCGCCACCTTCCAGTACTTCACCAACGCCTACGTCATGACCCAGGGAGGGCCGGTCAACGCCACCCTCTTCTACAACCTCTACCTCTATAACAGCGCCTTCCGCTACTTCCGCATGGGCTACGCCTCCGCCCTGGCCTGGATCCTGTTCCTCATCATCCTGGCCTTCACTCTGCTGATATTCCGGGGCTCCACCGCCTGGGTCTACTACGAGGGGCAACTGCGAGGAGGGAAGGGATAGTGGCGATCACGGAGAAGGCGACAGGGCCGGCCCGCCGAAAGACGGCCTCCGTCAACCGCTTGAGCGGCGCCGGCCGGGCCCTGGCCCTCACCGCCCTGAGCCTGGGGGCGGTGGCCATGCTCTTCCCCCTGGTATGGATGATCTCCTCCTCCCTGAAGCCCTTGGCCCAGATCGCCCTCTTCCCGCCCCAGTGGATACCCACGGAGCAGGTGAAGGTGGGGGTGGGCGGGGAGGATTACCAGCTCTACGACGTGCAACTGGACGGGGAGACCCGTCAGCTCCTGCTGGTGAATAAGGTACAGCGGGTGGGGACCTTCGCCGAGCCCGACGACCTCTCCCGGACCATCGAGGTGGATATCCGCCAGGCCCAGCCGGTGGAGCGGGTACGCTTCCGCTGGGAGAACTACGTCGAGGCCATGACCGCCGTTCCCTTCGGCCTCTACGTGCGCAACACCGCCGTCGTCGTCTTCGGAAGTATGGCCGGGATGCTCGTCTCTACCACCCTGGTGGCCTATGGGTTCTCCCGCTTTCGAGCCCCCGGCCTCAGTGCCCTCTTCCTGCTCTTGCTCTCCACCACCATGCTCCCCAGCCAGGTCACCCTGATCCCCACTTATGTAATCTTCAGCAAGATCGGCTGGATAGACACCCTGAAGCCGCTGATCATCCCTTCGTTCTTCGCCGGGGCCTACGACGTCTTCCTCTTGCGCCAGTACTTCCTCACCATTCCCCTGGAGCTGGACGACGCCGCCAAGATTGACGGCTGCGGGGTGATGGGCATCCTCTTCCGGATTCTGGTGCCCTTGGCCAAGCCGGCCATCGCCACCCTGGCGGTCTTCCACTTCATGTGGGCCTACAACGACTTCTTCACCCCCCTGATCTACCTGCACCATCAGAGGAACTTCACCATCGCCCTGGGCCTACAGAGCTTCAACGCCTTCCGGGCCCGGAACTACGACCTGCTGATGGCTGCCTCTCTGGTGACGGTGCTGCCCTGCATCCTGCTCTTCTTCTTCGCCCAGAGGATCTTCATTCAGGGGATCGTGGTGTCGGGGGTGAAAGGGTAGGTCGGACTAAGTGGACCGGTCAGACAGGCCCACTCCCGTCCGACCGGTCCGATCAGCTCAACTCCTCCAGGTTCTCCTTCACTTTACCCACTGCCCGGACGAAGTCGTCCATGTCCGCCTCGGTGCCCAGCATGACCTCCTGGGGGAAGCCGATCCAGCGGCCGGCGGCGCCCTCGGCGTTGGGGCAATGCACTTGGGTGTAGTCCACCCCCTTGGAGGAGGGGAAGCGGAAGCGAGCCTCGCTGAAGAGGGGATGCCGGTACAGCACCCACCCCCCGCCGGCCCCGCAGGGGATACCTTCGGCCGTCAGGGCAGCGGCGAAGCGCTCGGCCGGCAGCCCCTCGAAGGCGTCCTCGTGGTAGCGCAGCCTTGGATAGACGTAGCTCTGAAGGGTGATGCGCTCGTCCTCGCGGGGCCAACCAAGGCCGCCGACTTCCGCCAGGCCTCGGCCCAGCCTCTCGGCATTGCGGTTCTTTCGCTCCAGCAGCTCCTCCAGCCGGCCCAATTGCACCAGGAGCACCGCCGCCTGGAACTCGCTCATGCGGAAGTTCCACCCCTGGGCCACGAAGGCCCCGCCCTCCTCTCCCAGCCCGCGCCCATCGTTGTGGAGGATGTAGCACTGTTCGTAGAGCCCCTGGTCGTTGGTGGTGACGATCCCCCCCTCCCCGGCGGTGATCTGCTTGTCCTGCTGGAAGCTGAAGGCGCTCAGGTCGGAGAGGGCGGCCACCTTCTTCCCTCGCCACTCCGTCCCATGAGCGTGGCAGGCATCGGCCACCACCGCGAGGTCGTGCCTCTTGGCGATCTCCATGATCCGGTCCATGTCGGCGGGGTAGCCCCCCAGGTGCAGGGGCACGATGAGGCGAGTGCGCTCGGTGACGGCCGCCTCCACCGCCTCCGGGTCAAGGCAGAGAGTCTCCGGGTCCACGTCGGCGAAGATGGGCACCGCCCCCAGTTGCAGGGCCGGGGTGGCGGTGGCGATGAAAGTGTTGGGTGGCATGATAGCCTCGTCGCCCGGGCCCAGGCCGGCGGCGGCGTAGGCGATCTGCAGGGCATCGGTGCCGCTCCCGACGGCCACCGCGTACCGGCTGTCGTGGAAAGCGGCGTACCGCTCCTCCATCTGGTACACCTGGGACAGCGACATATCCCCGCGGAAGATGTAGGGGGCGCTGGTCCAGCGTCGGCTGAGGACCGTCTCCCGCAGGGCGGCGATCTCCCCCTCGTCGAAGAGCGGCCGCTCCGGCCAGGGAGCGGTCCGGACCGGGTCTCCACCATAGATGGCCAACTTACTCATGAGACATGCCCTCCTCTAGCCCGGATGGTTGCCCGTCGGCACTATCTACATGCTATTCCATTGCGTCCCCGGTGAACAGCGCTCATCGGCCGGCGTGGTGACGCTTCACCTCGTCCCTCACGGCCTCGAAATCCTGCGGCCCGCTTGCCGGCACACTCCCTCGAAGATCGAGGAGGGTCTTGGTGAGAGGATAGAGCACGAATCCATAGTCACGACGGACGAAGGTCAGAGCGAAGCTACCCAGCCGCAGCCGAGGCCGAGAAACTGAGTGGGCTCTGACTGCTTGGGAAGGTCGATCGGCCGGCTTCTGCCCGGAGCATGTGGGTTCAGCCCCGCGCGGCCCCGGGTTTGTCTACGCCAGTGGTTTCGCACTCAGCCAAGGGCTCGCCGGTCACCATACCATAGAGGACATCCGGGTCAATATCAGCCCCGTTCGGCCAGCAGACCGTGCCGATGTCCGGATTCACCTGGACGGCGGCGAAGAACCCCTCGTCCTTGAGTGGGGCGAAGACCCCAGTGAACTCCACCAGGGTGCTGACATCGGCCACGCCTTCGACGCCATCTTCGAAACGGAGGAGCAGGCGGTAGCCGGTTAGAGGCTTCACTGCCACTATATCCTTCAGCATAGTGCTCACTCCAAAGGAGCTATCTTCTTCAAGGGCGCTTGGTGGCGCGCCAAACTCCAGTTGTCCGCCAGTGCTTCCCGGTGCATCGCTGCCCACTCAGTGATCATCCCCAGAGCCCTCGGGGAGAGCTGTCCACGAATCAGGGCCAGCGACTCGAGTCCAACTAGAGCCCGTTGCTCGCCGTAGCGAGCGTGGAAGTGGGGCGGCAGGTGGTCAGCGTAGTTCACAGTGACAATGATGCCGAAGAAGCGGCTTATCTCCGGCACCAGCCCGCCCTCCTCGTGTGATTGCCTGTATTATGCCGCCGAAAGGCCAGGAAGGCACATGGCTATGCCGGCCCTTCGGCCGGCTCCGTGTCCGGAGCGCGGGTTGGGCCCCGCCCCCTGATCGGCCCCGCAACCCAGGCACCACCCCCACCACGAAGACCTTTCGTGTTTTCGCCCCCCCTTTCGCGTCCTTCGTGATCCAAAGGCCCTTCGTGATCCAGACGCCCCACTTGTGCTACACTCCCCCCAATCCAACCGACCATCACCAAGGAGACACGCCATGGCTGAGAACGCCCCCGACGGCCGCTACTCCGCCCACTACATCTCCGGCACCCACTGGGACCGGGAGTGGTACCGGCCCTTCCAGGAGTACCGCTTCCTCCTGGTGCAGATCCTCGACCAACTCCTGGACCTCATGGAGACAAGCACCGACTTCCGCTACTTCCACCTGGACGGGCAGACCTGCGTCCTCGCCGACTACCTGGAGATCCGCCCCGAGAACCGGGACCGGCTTCAGGCCCTCATCTCCCAGGGCCGCATCCTCATCGGGCCCTGGTACACCATGCCCGACCTCTTCTGCCCCGGAGACGACGAGGCCCTGGTCCGCAACTTCCTTCTGGGCCGGCGCATCAGCCGGGAGTGGGGGGTCGAGCCCATGGGAGTGGCCTACACCTGCGACATGTTCGGCCACCCCTCCCAGATGCCCCAGATCTACCGGGGGTTCGGGCTGCCCTACTGCGTCCTGGGGCGGGGCACTATCGAGGCCGACACCACCGCCTTCTTCACCTGGCAGGCCCCCGACGGCAGCCGGGTCTTCACCTTCAAGCTACAGGACGAGATGGGCTACGGGGCCTTCGTGGGCTCCCGCCAGGTGCTGGAGCGGGCTGAGGACCCCGATGATCCCGAGGTCGAGGCCAAGGCCCGGAAGAGCATGAGGGACTACGTCTCCCACGAGATGGGCCGCTCCAACGCCCCCGTCCTCTGCCTGATGGATGCCCTGGACCACATGCCCCCGGCCACCGATGCCGCCCGCTACCTGCGGCTGCTGCATGAGGCCATGCCGCGGGTTGAGGCCCGTCACTCCACCCTCCCCGCCTTCTTCGCCGAGGCGGAGGGCCGGGCCGGCGACCTGCCCCTGAAGC
>JBBQIE010000164.1:0-5671 GCA_038324625.1 Anaerolineae bacterium
GTCCGCCTATCCCGGGGTACGACGAGCGTTGAAGTGTCACCAGCGCCGCCTGGCTCTCCGGGGGCAGATAGTGATCGTAGGCCGCGACATCGGCACCGTGATCCTCCCGGAGGCGGACCTGAAGCTCTACCTGGATGCCACCGCCGAGGAGAGGGCCCGAAGACGCCATCTGGAGTTAGCGTCACGGGGGGGAACGGAGACATTGGAGGAGGTCCTCGACAATGTCCTCGCTCGCGACCGGATTGACTCCGGCAGGGAAGAGGCCCCCCTGCGCCGCGCTGCGGACGCCCACTACATTGACACCACCGGCATGGACCTGTCTCAGGTCTTGGATACAATCAGGGGCCTGATGGACGACGATGGGAACGCGCAAGGCACGGTTTAACCGCTGGCACTTCCCTCTGAAGCGGCTTCTGCGCTTTCTTCTCTCGCTCCTTTTCCGGATCGAGGTGGAGGGGCTGGAGCGGATTCCCGAGGAAGGCCCGGTCATCGTCTACATTAACCACGCCAACTGGGTTGACCCGGTAGTGGCGGCGGCGGTGATAGACCGCGAAGTTACGGTGATGGGCAAGCAGGAGCTGTTCGAGATACCCATCGGCGGCCGCATCCTTCGGGAGTATGGGGTGTTCCCGGTGCGGCGCGACGAGGGCGACCTACGGGCCTTCCGCCAGGCCCTGAGCATCCTGCGCCAAGGGGGCCTGCTCATCATGGCCCCGGAGGGGACCCGCAGCCGGACCGGGGTCCTACAGAGTGCCAAAGCGGGGATGATACCCCTGGCCGCGCGAGTGAATGCCCTGGTGGTGCCGGTAGCGATCCTGGGAGCGTTCAACTACCGGGAGAACCTGCGACGGCTGCGGCACACCCGTGTGAGCGTGGTCGTGGGAGAGCCTTGGCAAGTGCCGGCGGACAAGAGGAAGCTCTCGCACGACGAGAGCCAGGTACTAGTGGAAGAAGCCATGTACAGGCTGGCGGCGCTGATGCCCCCAGAACTGCGCGGCGTCTACGGCGACGCGGGCAGCGAGGCGACGGGCTTCGGGGCCTACCGCGCGGCCGGAGTCTAGGGCGCGGAAACCAGTTTGGAGGGGAGTATCGTGAGCACCGACCAACTGAATCTCCCACACGAGGAGCTCAGCCACCGCATTTTCATTGACGACACCACCCTTAGGGATGGCGAACAGACCGCCGGAGTCGTCTTCGCCAACGACGAGAAGCTCCACATCGCCAGGCTTCTGGCCGAAGTAGGCGTAGACCAGATCGAGGCCGGCATCCCCACCATGGGCGGCGACGAGAAGAAGGCCATCAGCGACATCGTCGAGCTGGACCTTCCCATCAGCATCCTGGCCTGGAACCGCGCCGTCGTCGGCGACGTCCAGGACTCCATTGACTGCGGCGTGGACGCCGTGGCCATCTCCATCTCGGCCTCCGATATCCACATCGAGCACAAGCTGCGCAAGTCCCGCGAGTGGGTGCTGGACTCGGTGAAGCGCACCACCGAGTTCGCCAAGGAGCATGACCTGTACGTGTCGGTCAATGCCGAGGATGCCTCTCGGGCCGATATGGACTACCTCGTGCAGTTCGCTCAGGTGGCCAAGGACTACGGGGCCGACCGCCTACGTTTCTGCGACACCGTGGGCGTCCTTGACCCCTTCTCCACCTATGAGAGGGTGAAGCGCATCAAGGACGAGGTCGGGATTGACATGGAGATGCACACCCACAATGACTTTGGCATGTCCACCGCCAACGCTATCGCCGGGATCATGGCCGGCGCCTCCTACGTCAACACCACCGTCAACGGGCTGGGCGAGCGGGCCGGCAACGCCGTCCTGGAGGAGTTCGCCATGGCCCTGAAGTACATTTTCGGGACGGACTTGGGCCTGCGAACCGCCCGCTTCCGAGAGCTATGCGAATACGTCGCCAGCGCCTCCAATCGGCCCATACCGGCCTGGAAGCCCATCACCGGGGCCAACTTGTTTGTGTACGAGTCCGAGGGTCGAGCCGGGGGCGTCATCAGCGATCCCGGAACCTACGAGATCTTCGCTCCCGGCGACGTGGGCCTGTCCCGCCGGTTCGTCTTTGGCAAGTACTCCGGACCCAGCGTGCTGCGGCAGAAGCTGCGCCAGTACGGGCGCGAGATTGACGAAGAGCAGATCCCGGACCTGGTAATGAGCTTGAGAGAGAAGTGCATCGCACTCAAGCGAGCCCTGTTCGACGAAGAGGTCTTACAGGAATACGAAGACCTACGCCGACTGGGGGTGAACATATGGAGGTCCTAGCGCCGCTGCCGCAAGACATCAGACTGATTGACACCACTCTGCGCGACGGTGAGCAGACCGCCGGGGTGGTGTTCGCCAGACAGGAGAAGGTGAGAATCGCCTCCCTGCTCGACGAGATCGGGGTGCCGGCGCTGGAAGTCGGCTACCCCATCCTGGGTGAGCGCGAGCAGGACACTATCCGAGCCGTGGTGGACGCCGGACTGAGCTTGGATGTGACCGCCTTCTGCCGTGCCCGCGTCGAGGACCTGGAGGCAGCCGCTGCCTGCCGGGTGCCCTCGGTCGCCATATCTATCTCCACCTCGGATATTCATATCGAGCGGAAGTTCCACACCAGCCGCGACTGGGTCCTGGAGAGGGTGGCACAGGCCTCGCAGGCGGCCGCTCGCCTCGGTCTGCGCTTCACTCTCAGCTCCGAGGACGCTTCCCGCACCGACATCGAGTTCCTCAAGCAGTTCTACGCTGCCGGCGTCTCTGAGGGGGCCGAGCGTCTGCGCTACTGCGACACCCTGGGGATTGACCATCCCTTCACCATCTACGAGCGGGTCCAGGAGCTAAAGCAAGCGTTGTCGGTGCCTATCGAGCTGCACATGCACAACGACTTCGGCATGGCCACCGCCAACGTCATGTCCGGCTTGAGGGCCGGGGCCGAGGGCGCGGCCGTCTCCATCGGCGGCATGGGGGAGCGTACCGGCAACTCCTCGCTGGAAGAAGTGGTGATGGGGCTCAAGTATCTGTACGGCAAGGACCTGGGCATGGACACCACCCGCTTCCGCGAGGTGGTCGAGTACGCGGCCGCCGCCAGCTCCCGCGCCATCCCGGTGTGGAAGACCATCGTCGGCACCAACGTATTCGCCCATGAGTCCGGCATCCACGCCGACGGCGTCATCAAGCACCCCCAGAACTACGAGGTCTTCAGCCCCGAGGAAGTGGGCCTGGAGCGCCAGCTGGTGGTGGGCAAGCACTCGGGGTCCCACACCATCTTCTACAAGTTCAAGGAGTTCGGCATCGAACTGAGCACGGAGGAGGCCCAGGACATTCTGACCATGGCTCGCGAGATGGCCGTGGACATGAAGCGGGCCCTCTTCGACAAGGAGCTCATGTACATCTATCGCGACTACCAGAAGCGCGGGGTGACGGCGCGACGCCCCGAGTAGCAGCGTCTCCGTGAAGCCATCCTCGGGTGGCATGGTAGCACAAGTATCGCCCGGCTCGGTGGCCGAGGACTTCGGCCTCCAGCCGGGCGACGTGGTGCTGGAGGCCAACGACCGCCCCCTTCGAGACGTGGTGGACTTCCGCTATGAGACCGCCGGCGGAGAGTTCACCCTATTGGTGGACCGCCAGGGCGAGCTGATTCTGTTCGATGTCGGCACCGAGCCCGGCGAGCCTTTGGGGGTGGAGTTCGAGGAGCCCGTTTTCGACGGCCTGCGTACCTGCCGCAATCGCTGCCTCTTCTGCTTCGTCCACCAGATGCCCCCCGGCTACCGCCGTTCGCTCTATTTGCGGGATGACGACTACCGCTATTCCTTCCTCTACGGCAACTTCATCACCCTCACCAACCTCACCGAGGAGGATTTGGAGCGCGTAGCCCGCCAGAGGCTGAGCCCTCTCTATGTCTCCGTCCATGCCACCGAGCCCGATCTACGCGAGCATCTCCTCGGGATTCGCGAACGCCCTCCCCTGATGGAGAAGCTGCGTCGTCTGGCGACGAACCGTGTCCGCGTCCATGCCCAGCTCGTCCTGGTCCCCGGCATCAATGACGGCTCCCACCTGGACCGATCCCTGGCCGACCTCCGGTCGCTGGGAGAGAGCCTCCTCAGCATCTCCGTGGTGCCGGTGGGAGTGACCAGGCTCGCCCCCGAGGGGTTGCGGCCCTATCTGCCGGAGGAGGCCGCCGCGGTCATCGCACAGGTTGACCGCTGGCGTCGGGCCTACGCGGAAGAGGGAAACGACGCTCGCGTCTACTGCTCGGATGAATGGTTCCTGCTCAGTGACCACGCCATTCCGGCCGCCAGGTACTACGAGGAGTTCCCTCAGGTGGAAAACGGGGTGGGCTTGGTGAGACTCTTCCTGGACAGTTGGAGGAAGAGCCGACGCCGGGTTTTGGCCGGACCGCTCCCGGAGGAGGAGAGGGTGGTGGTCTGTGGCGCCTCGATGGCCCCCATCTGGGCCGACCTGGCCCGGCAGATGATCGAAGCCGGAGCCCGGGTGACGGTACGGCCGGTGACCAACCGGGCTTTCGGCCCCACGGTGACCGTCTCCGGCTTACTGACCGGCGCCGACGTGGTGGCTTCTCTAGGCGATGCCCCTCGAGAAGTCACCGTCTGCCTGCCCCGGAGCATGTTCAACGCCGAGGGCACCTTGACCCTGGACGGCTGGTCACCGGCCGATCTGCAGACCGCCATAGGCCGGCCGGTGCTCGTCGGCTCGGAGGCGGCCGACGTCCTCTGCCCGCTTTCACCAACTGGAGGCGGCGAACAGCGAGGAGAGTAGCTCTCTCCGCTCGTCGGTGGTCATAGGCCGAGGCTGAGCGTAGTCCTCCAGCAGGAAGGTGAGGACTTCGGTGGAGATGTGAGGGCCCTCGTAGATGACGTGCCGATCCACGCACTCCTGGCGCGTCCCCAGGCTCCACATCTGATCGAAGAAGAAGTTGCCTAGCCCGTAGTGGATGAAGCCCCCATTGTAGAACTCGAAGGCCTGAGGATGATGGGCTTGGCTGCCGCTCACGATCTTGGCGCCGGCGTCTATCATCCCTCGGAAGTCCTCCTGTTGCTGGGGCGTCGGCGGGTAATGGTAGAACTCCCAGTATTGCCACGTCACCACCGGCACGTCCACTTGGTCCTTCAGCTGAGACAGCTGATCGTGCATATACTCGAAGTCGCAGGGAGCGGCGCCGGGATACTCCTCCCTCGCCCAGGCATACTCCGGCCCCACCGGGTTGCAGCCCATGAATGAGAAGCTGTTGTCGTGGTCGGTGAGCAGCTTGGGCTCCTGGGCATCCTGAAGGTCAATGCCGCCACCGTAGTGCGGCCACCCCTCCTCCTCGTACATGGCCACCGTCATCTCGGTCGCCTCCGAGCCCCAATCCTGGAAGTGATTGCCCGTCAACTCGACCACATCGGTGCCGATGTCTCGCAGCAACTCGATGTAGGCGGGGTCGCTGCAGAACACCAGGCTCTCCTGGTTCATGTTCGGATAGGGACAGGTGTCGGCGAAGGGAATCTCGTTGCTGACGTGGGCAATGTCGGCGGCGCGCATCACCTCCCCCACGTACTGGGCCGGGTACAGCAGCCCCTTCTCCTCCATCCGGGCGGCGATCCCCCGCACCAGGGCCGTGACCCCGGTCATGGCCAGGACCGTCATGCGTTCCTCGTCACGGTTAGTGTAGGCAGGCAGAGTCA
>JBBQIE010000165.1:0-5667 GCA_038324625.1 Anaerolineae bacterium
GGGGCCTCATGCCCAACCCCAGGGTGGGCACGGTGGTCCAGCCCGAGGACTTGGGGCGCGTCATCGGCGAGGCGAAGCAGGGTCGGGTGGAGTTCCGGGTGGACCGGGGCGCCAACCTCCACGTTCCCATCGGCCGAGTCAGCTTCGATGTCGAGAAGCTGGAGGGCAACTTCATGGCTCTGCTCTCCGAGGTGACCAAGTCTCGACCGGCGGCGTCTCGAGGCCAATTCGTGCGCAAGATCACGCTTACCAGTACCATGGGCCCCGGCATCAGGGTGGACGCTAATCAGGCAGAGGAGCTTCTCTAGCGAGAGGAGTTCACCCGGCGGTAGAGTCCGCCGCGAATCTGAATATCCTTGCCGAAGACAGTGGGCGCGTCGCCAGACGCTTAATGTATGCCCGCCGAGGTGAGGCCCGATCATGGATGAATTGGGCCCTTGCTTCGGTCAAGCAGGGGCCCATTGCTGTTCCGGTGGAAGGGAGGTGGATGCAAGGTGGCGATAACTAAAGACAAGAAAGTCAGCTTAGTAGAGGAGTACACCGAGAACCTGGGCGAGAGCCGAGCCCTGTTCCTGGCGCACTACTCCGGGCTGACCGTGGGTCAGGTGGAGCGGGTCCGCGACGCCATGTATGAGGAGCAGACGCACCTCGAGGTGCTGCGGAATCGCCTGTTCCTGCTGGCGGCGAACAAGACCGGTCAAGGGGCGGTGTCGGAGGTCCTGGATGGGCCGACATTGGCCGTCTTCTGTAAGGGAGACCCGACCTCGCCGGCCAAGACCCTGGCCACTCTGAACCGAGAGCTGGAGGCCCTGGACGTCTACGGGGGGCTTCTGGGCACGGCGGTCTTGAATGCCGACCAGTTCAAGGAGCTGGCCAGTCTCCCCAGTCGGGAGGAGCTGTTGGCCAAGCTCATGGGCAGCCTACAGTCGCCGGTCTACGGTTTGGTCGGCGTTCTCGGTGGGGTCCTGCGCAGCTTGCTCTATGTGTTGCAGGCGCGCGTGGAGCAGTTGGAAGGACCGGCCTCAGCGGAAGAGGCGGCTTAGCACAAGTATCGGAGGACTGAGAGATGACGAAGGAAGAGATGATCCAGGCGGTCGAGCAGATGAGCGTCCTGGAGTTGGCGGAGTTGGTGAAGGCCCTCGAAGAGCGCTTCGGTGTCTCCGCGGCCGCACCCATGATGATGGCGGCCGGCCCGGCGGCGGCCGCGGCTGAGGAAGTCGAGGAGCAGACCGAGTTCGACGTCATGCTCCAAGACGTCGGGGACAAGAAGATCCAGGTCATCAAGGTCGTGCGGCAGCTGACCAGCCTGGGCCTCAAGGAGGCCAAGGACCTGGTCGAGAGCGCCCCGGCCAAGGTACTCGAGGCGGTTACCAAGGAAGAGGCCGACAAGGCCAAGGAAGCTCTCGAGGCCGAGGGAGCCAAGATCACCCTCAAGTAAGGTCCCCGAGCGAAACTCGGACAATCAGAGTGCCCGGTACACGCATGTGCCGGGCACTCATTCGTTGTCGGGTACTTTCTGAAGCGGACCGGTGGCGTCCTAACTCAAGGACTCAGGGCGATCTCGGCCTCGCGCTCCGGGGTGATCTCGATTCCCACGGTGCAGGTGCCGACTCTACCGATGGGTACGGGACAGCGCTTGAACCCGCTCCGCATCACCAACTCCTGAACCCGACTCACTTGCTGGGGGTCATGACCGGAGGCCACGATCGCTTCCGGGCTTAGCCCTTGGTCGAAGAGCCCAAAGAGTATCTGGTCCGCCTCGGCGTAACTCAGCCCCAGCTCGCCCTCGTCCGTCTGCTCCGGCCACAGGTCGGCGGACGGCGCCTTGGCGAGGATGGACTCCGGGATTCCCATGGCGGCGGCCAGCTGGCGCACCTGGGTCTTGTAGAGGTCGCCGATGGGAGCCAGGGCGCAGGCGCTATCGCCATGCAGGGTCGAGTAACCCAGCAAGATCTCCGTCTTGTTCCCCGTGCCCAGGACCAGCCCCTGGAAAGCCTCACTCCGGTCATAGAGCACGATCATCCGACTGCGGGCCATGGCGTTGCCCCGCCGCCGCCGGTCCATGTCCGGTAGGGCGGCGAAGAGGGGCTCGACGAAGGGAGTGATCTCCACGTGCTGGTGGCGCACCCCGGTCTGGGCGATTACCGCGAGGGCATCCTCGATCGAGGCGGGGGAGGAGTTGGCGTAAGGCATGGTGACGGTCAGGACGTTCTCCGGCCCCAGGGCAGCGGCGGCGAGATAGCAGACCAGGGCCGAGTCTATCCCGCCGGACAGCCCCAATACGGCTCGGTGGAACCCCGCCCGTTGCAGGGTCTGGCGTATGAAGCTCTCCAAGCGCTGCTGAACGCTCTTACTGTCAAGAGATAGGTCGCTATGAAGACCCACTGGCTCCTCCCCGTCAGATTGGCACGCGACATCGGGTCGCCGGTCCAGTAGCGGTTCCGGCCGGTGCCGAGGGCATTATGCCGAAAGCAGCCGTGAGGACACAAACCGGCCCGTCGGCTTGCCCCGATCGGTCACATGCGTGACAATCGCTGGGCCCATCGGGTGTTGCTGTACGGGAACATGGATCTCCGCCGATCCTGTTGTCCCCGGGGTGCTTGTGCGCCGGTCGGCAGCCGGTTGGAGGGCTACCGGGAGGTACGGTCATGGATCAGAGCCGAATCGAGAGCACGCTGGAGGCGATTCGCGCCTCCCTGCTGGAGGGCCGAGTTGAGGATGCCATCGCTTCGCTGGCGCTCTTGCGCCCGGCGGACCGTGCTGACGCCTTCGAGAGCCTCAACCAGGCGGACCAGGCGGCCATCCTCCCTGAACTGGGGATCGAGGCCACGGCGGACCTCTTCGAGGAGATGGAAAACGAGGAGGCGGCGGAGGCGGCGGAGAGCCTGCCGGCGGAGCGTCTGGCCGACGTTCTCGATGAGATGGAGCCGGATGAGGCCGCCGATCTCTTGGGCGACCTGCCGGCGGCCCAGGCCTCGGAAGCCCTGGCGGCGATGGAGGACGCCGACGAGGTGATCCCGCTGCTGCGGCATCCGGATGAGACCGCCGGCGGCGTGATGACCACGTCGTATGTGGCCTTGCGTCCGCGCACCACCGCCGCACAGGCCATCAGTTTCCTCCGGGCCATGCAGCCCGAGGAGCAGACCCCCTACTATCTCTACGTGGTGGATCGGGACGCCCATTTGGTGGGAGTGGTGGGTTTGCGGGACCTGGTGGTGGCACCGCCCGAGGCCCCGGTGGCGTCCTTCATGGCCCCCGACGTGATCCACGTCACCACCGAGGTGGACCAGGAGGAGGCGGCGCGCCAAATGGCCCGCTATGACCTGGCGGCCTTGCCGGTGGTGGACGAGGACGGGGTGCTGCAGGGGATCATCACCCATGACGACATCATAGACGTCCTGGAGGACGAGGCCACCGAGGACGTTCTGCACTTGGGCGGTATTGACTCCGGGCCCATCACCGACAAGCCCTACTGGTCCCAGAAGATCACCGACGTGGTCCGGTCTCGGTTCGTGTGGTTGCTGGTGCTATTTGCCGCCCAAACCCTCACCGGGACGGTCCTGAAGCACTACCAGGTCCAGCTTCAAGCAGTGGTGGAGCTGACCTTCTTCATCCCGTTGCTCATCGGAACCGGAGGGAACGCCGGATCCCAGACGGTCACCGCCGTCATCCGGGCCTTGGCCCTGGATGAGGTCAAGCGCCGGGATGCCTTCCGGGTGCTCCGTCGGGAGATGCTCTCCGGGGCTCTACTGGGGTTGCTGCTGGGGGTGGCCGCCTTCTTCCGGGTGGCGGTCTGGGGGGTTTCGGTGGATATGGCCTTGGTGGTGGCCATCACCGTTTTCGCCGTCTGCCTCTGGGCCAATACGGTTGGATCCATGGTGCCCCTTCTGGCTCAGGCCCTAGGCATTGACCCCACGGTCATGTCGGCTCCCCTGATCTCCACTCTGGTGGACGCGACCGGCCTCCTGATCTACTTGACCGTGGCGATCATGGTGCTGGAGCAGATCTGAGGGTTGGTGGGGTAGCCCGAACCGTTCGGCTACTCAGAGGCCATCGGTTCGGTGGGCTCCTGGAGGTGCCGCCGACCGGGGCCGCGGAACACCAGCAAGCCGACCAACAGCCAGCCGGCGGCCACGATGGCGTCGGCTACCAGAGGCCGAGGCAGGGTACCCAGGATCAGGAGCGGGTCGCCGCGGAAGTTGTCCAATAAGGTGGCGAAGGCGGCGGTGCTCGCCCCCCAGAAGGCGAGGATCATCCCCGGTGGAAGGGTCCGACGCAGCACCCAGTAGCCAATCGCCCCCACCGCCAGGTGGAAAGCGGCGGCGAAGAGGGGCAGGGGCAGCCTGGGGGCGACGATCCCGAACTCATCCGGCAGCGACAGGGCCAGGGGACCGGTGGAGGGCACGCCCACCAAGATGCCGCTGAAGGTGGCGCCGACCAGGACTATCGCCGCCGTCAGGGCGGCGGCCGGGGTGAGGGCATCGGCGTATTGCCGCCAGCGGCTGTCGCGACGGGAGACGACTAGGAGAAACACGGCCGCGCCGGACAGGAGCAGGCTCCGGCTGCCTATGCCGCCGTGCTGTATGGTGATGGCCTGCCACGGGCGCTCCCGGAAGTACTCCAGGTTGGCCAGGACCACTTCCGCCCTTCCCACCAGGATACCGGCGATAGCACCGATCAGGGCAGCATCCAGGGCCAAGTCGGTGTCCAGACCCTCGCGCCGGGCGAGAAACCACAGCAAGGCCGCGCCGCACACCGTGGCCAAGACGACGCTGAGGCTGTAGAGCGAGAGGGTGATGGGGCCGAGGCCGAAAGAATGCATCCTTCTCCCTGTGATGCTGATGGGCCGGAAGATTCTAGCACCCCGCAGACGGTCCTACCAGAAACGGAAGGGCTATGGGTGCATTTCAGACTGGGGGCAGAACTGACGGCATTCCATAGCCATCGTGTAGGGGCGCGGTTTCCGCGCCCTTGGTCGCGGAGATCTGTCTTTCCTCCCGAGGGAGGACGCGGAAACCGCGCCCCTACCTCGATCCCGACCGGACCTGCGGCGCCTTCGCCCCTAAACTGAAATGCACCCAGGGCTATCGCCGTCCGAGGCCGACTCAAGCCAGGGAGGTCACCTGCCGGGTGCCATCCTCGTCCCACCAGAGGGCGGCATCTCCTCCTGGCCACCACTCCTCTCCCGCGACCTCCAGCCGCCCGTGCAGATAGGCGGCGAGGGGGCGGCCGGTGGGCCGGGAGAGAAGCAAGTGGGAAGCCCGCTGCGAATCCACTTCGACGCTCAGATGCACCCTGGATTCGGCGTCCTCGATCCTCACCTCTCGCCGGCCAGCTACTTCCGACGCCACCGTGTAGAGCACGGCCTCGGGGAAGCGGCGCGGCCACACCAGGATCCCCGGTTCGCTCGCCGCGGTGAATAGCCTCGGCAGAGGGCGCAACACGGAGTTCAGGAAGGCTTGGTAGTAGCGACGTAGGCTCTCATCGCTGTCGTTCAGTTCCACGGGGTAGGCGGACAGCACCAGGCTACCGTTACCCAGATCTCGGCGTTGCCACGTGGAGTCGTCGGGCATTAGCCACCGGTCCACGAGATTCAGAGCCTCGCCGCTGTAGATCAGGGGCAGGCTACCCTCGGGGGTCTCCTGGCGAGCCTCGCGGGCGGTGATG
>JBBQIE010000166.1:0-5641 GCA_038324625.1 Anaerolineae bacterium
CGCCTGAGGCACCAAGCGCCACTCTCTTGCCGTTCTTCATCGCCGCGACTGTCACGCATGTATATGAACGAGAGCAGCGGGGTAGCGGGGTAGCGGGGAAGTGGTTAGTGGGGAGTGGTGTGGTTCCGTCCACTCAGAAGGGGCGGGAGTGGGCGGGATTTCTTCCGCGTTCTTGACGTCTGAGGATTGTATGTCTACATAGAGGTAGTTTGCGTCAACCGAAGGAGGGGACGGGATGGATCGGGAAAGCGAGGCCGCTGGAATCCTATCGGCGGTGCCCTGCTTCTCCGGCCTGGAGGCGGAGGTGCTGAGGGCGGTGGCGGGGGTGGCGGTGCGCCGGCGCTATGACGCCGGGGAGATGGTGCTGCTGGAGGGGGAGCCCGCCGGGGGCCTCTACGCGGTGGAGGAGGGCTGGCTGAAGGCTACCAAGTCGGACCGGGAGGGGCGGGAGCAGGTGATTCGCTTCGTGGGGCCGGGCGAGTCTTTCAACGACGTCAGCGTCTTCGCCGATTCGCCCAATCTGGGCACGGTGGTAGCCCTGGAGCCGACGGCGGTATGGATGGTGCCGCGGGAGGAGTTGCTCCGGTTGCTGGAACGGCACGGGGCCCTAGCGCGGGCGGTGGTGGTCAGCCTGGCCGAGCGGGCCACCTACTTGCTCTCCCTGGTGGAGGACCTCTCCTTGCGCTCCGTCGAGGCCCGGCTGGCCCGCTTCCTGGTGGAGGGCGCCGCCGGGGACGGGCTGTCTCGCCGGCGCTGGACCACCCAGGCCCAGATCGCCGCCCGCCTGGGCACCGTCCCCGACGTCCTCAATCGCGCCCTGCGGGGGTTGGTGGAGGAGGGTCTCATCAGCGTGGACCGCCACCAGATCCGCGTACACGACCTGCCGGAGCTGCGAGCCAGGGCCCTAATGGACCCCTGACCTCGGGGAAACTCGACAAAAGTCATGGAACGGCCTCTCGCCGGGTGGTATGTTAGGCGCGGTAATGTCAGAAGTCTGTTGGTGAAGCGGCGAGATGACCGACGAACTGGGCCGCGCGAGAAGGCGGCCCCTCCCCATCATACGAGCGAGGCTCTGCGACGGGTGCGGGCTGTGCGTGCGGGCCTGTCCCAATGCGGCCCTGGCCCTTCGCCGGGGCAAGGCGGTAGTGGTTCGCCCGGATGCCTGCGACTACGCCGGCCTGTGTGAGGCCGTCTGCCCCCAGGGTGCCATCCAAAGGCCATTCGAGATCGTCCTTCCCGACGCCGACGACAGCGGGGTGGAATGAGCGCGTGTGGCTCAGGAGGGGCTGCCGGGAGCTGGCGTTGCCGGGGTTGGAGGAAAGGGGTGTCGGTTTGGGCCGCGGCCCGGCATTTTCGAGGAGGTAGACAATGAGTTGGTCGCTCAGGCTTTTCCGAGTCAAGGGTATCGAGATCAAGGTTCATCTCACGTTCGTGCTCATCCTGATCTGGGCCGCCTATCGCTGGGGAGGCACCGGTGAGGGCGGGATCCAAGGGGCCCTGTTCGGAGTGGTCGCCACGCTGCTCCTGTTCACGGCCGTCCTGTTGCACGAGCTGGGGCACAGTTTCCAGGCCCTGCGCCAGGGGGTGAAGGTGCGCGACATCACCCTCTTGCCCATTGGGGGACTATCGCAAATGGAGGAGATACCGGAGAGCCCGGGCAAGGAGCTGCGCATCTCCCTGAGCGGTCCGGTGGTCAACTTCGCCATCGCCGGGGTGCTGATCCTGGTGGCGATGGTCCTTCGGGCCCGGGCGGTGGTGACCCTCCCCGAGCTCTTCGCCTCCCTGGGGCAGGCCAGTTGGCGGGGCATGCTCGCCTACCTCACCATGTCGAACCTGCTTCTGGGCCTTTTCAACTTGCTTCCCGCCTTCCCCATGGACGGCGGCCGGGTCCTGCGGGCCTTGCTGGCCATGCGCATGGACTACGCCCGGGCCACGTCCATCGCCGTGTCCGTGGGCCAAGGGCTGGCTCTGCTCCTGGGCCTCTGGGGCTTCGCCGGCGGCAGCTTCACCCTGATCTTCATCGCCCTGTTCGTCTGGATGGGGGCCGGTCAGGAGGGCAAGCAGGTAGAGGTCAAGAGCGTCCTCGAGAGCATGCAGGTGCGGCAGGCCATGAGCCTCCACACCGAGGCGGTGTCGCCGGATGACCGGCTGGAGCGGGTGGTGTCCCTGACCCTGAACACCTTCCAGGCCGATTTCCCGGTGCTGCAAGACGGGCGCCTGGTGGGTTTTCTGACCGAGACGGACCTGCTGAGAGGCCTGCAAGCGGAGGGTGGCGATACGTCCGTCGGCCAGGTCATGCGCACGGACTTCCCGGTGACGACACCGGACCTGCCCCTCTTCGAGGCCCAGCAGCGCCTGAGCGCCGCCCGCCTGCGAGCCATACCGGTGGTCGAGGACGACCGGCTGGTGGGGCTCCTGACAGCAGCGGACATCAACGAGGCCTACCGTTTTCTCAGTGTAAAACCGGCATTGGCAGCGGCCCGGTGAGGCCCCCCGCAGGGGGATGTCAGCCGGCCCAAAGGAGAATAGTGATGGAGCGAGAACTGACATTGGGAGCCAAAGTACGCGCTTCCGACGGTGAGGCCGGTGAGCTGAGCAAGATCATCACCGACCCTCGAAGCCACGAACCGACCTATCTCGTGGTCAAGCGCGGGAGACTCTTCCCCAGGGAGGTGTTGGTCCCGACATCGCTGGTGACCGAGGTCACGGAACAGGAGGTGAAGCTGGATCTCGACAAAGAGGCCCTGGATGGTTTCCCCGACTATGAGATTACGGTGCAGAAGGGAGAATATCGGAAGCCGTTGGTCGGGGGCTTCGGACGCCCCCGGGGCGTCTACACCCCGCCCTCCAACAGTGCCTTCATGGTGCTGCGGCAGCGCAATGTCCCTGAGCACTCGGTGGAGGTGACGGCGGGCATGGCGGTGCGGGATGCCCGGGGCGTAGGCGTCGGTACGGTGGAGGGGCTCCTGGTTGACCCCGACAGACGCCAGGGCAGCCACCTCGTGGTTCGCCCGTCCGGCCGGCCTTCCCCCAGTCGGGTGCTGCCGGTGGAATTAGTGGCGGAGGTTGACGACAGCGGTGTGGCTCTGCGTCTGGAACGGGACCAGATCGAGGGGCTCCCCATCTTCTCGGAGGGATGACGGTATGGCCGGTAAGCCTATAGTGTTCGCCCTTGTGCAGTTTCTCCATGACCTCTTCACCGCCGTATGGGTGGGCGGACTGATCGCCCTGGTGTTCTCGGTGCTGCCGGCATCGAGGAAGGTCCTGGGAGCGGGCCCTCAGACGAAGAAGCTCATGAGGGCCATCCAGGACCGGCAGAGCCTTCTGGTGTACGTGAGCATGGTAGGCCTGGTGCTGACCGGGGTCTTGCAGGCCAATCGGACCCCGGAGTTCCAGGGTCTGTTCAGCTTCGCCAACCCCTACTCTCAGGTTCTGGCCGTCAAGCACATCCTGACAGCGGCGATGGTGGTGGTGGCGCTCTATCGAACCCTGGTGCTGGGCCGGAAGGAGGGGGGTCTCAGCCCCTCCCAGGAGAAGCTCAGCGTGGGGCTGCTCTTCGTGAACGCGGGGCTGGGGGTGGTGATCCTGCTGCTCAGCGGCTTCGCCGCCGCCCTCTCCGCCGGATGATGGTCGCCCGGTTACTCAACTCGACGTAGTTAGCACAAGGAGTGTATGGAGATGAAGAAGCAACTGGCATTGGGCATGTCCGTCTACTGCTCGGATGGAGAGGCGGGGAGGCTGGAGAGAATCGTCGCCGATCCGGAGACTCAGCAGCCCACCTACCTGGTGATTCGGCGTGGGCCACCGATCGCTCCTCGCGACATCGTGGTGCCCATCAGCCTGGTGACCGAGGTGGGTGAAAGGGGCATCTCTCTCGATATCACCGAGAAGGCCCTGGCGAGCTTCCCCGACTACGAGTTGACGGTGGAACGGCCGCTGGAGGAGCCCCGGGTGGTGCGGGAGCCATCGTACACCGACCGCTGGCCCGGCGTACTGCCCCTGCCGACCATCTGGGATGAGAAGGGACCGGTCACGGTGCGGGAACGCACGGTGCCCGCCCACACCACCGATATCCGGCGGGGCATGACGGTGTACGACCCGGCAGGGAACGACCTGGGCCAGGTGGACGGGGTCATCGTGGACCCGGACCGGCGGCAGGTCAGCCACCTGGTGCTGCGCCGGGGCCTTCCCCTGAAGCCGGAGAGACGCCTGGTCCCCATCGAGTTGGTGGACTTCGTCATCCGCTCTGACGTATATCTTAGCATCGCGGAGGAGCACGTGGCCGGGCTGCCCACTTACGAGGGTAAGGCATAGGGCTGGCTGCTGAGGCGGCAGGGACTTGGACCTCGGCCGGCATTCCGCGAACGAGGTCCAAGCTCATCAAACCCAAAAAGGCAAGATTAGTCAATCACTATTAGGAGTGTATGGCCATGAAGAACGAGCTGACCATCGGTATGCCCGTCCAAGCCGTGGACGGGAGGGTCGGGGACTTGGTCCAGATCATCGCTGAGCCGGAAGGTCAGGAACCAACCTACCTGATAGTTCGCTTGGACCGGGACCCACCCAAGGAGGTGGTGGTGCCGGTGGCATTGGTGGAAGGGGTGGCGGGGGGCGCCGTAGGGCTGGACACCGCCGGAGAGGCTCTGCAAGGCTTTCCCGACTACGAAGCCGTCACCGGGAAGACCACCGGCGGTCGGGACTTGATCGCCCGGCTGAGGGCCGCTCTTCCGCCATACCGGCCCTTCACCGAGGCCGCCACCGCCAAGTTGCGGCAGCGAGCGGCATCAGACCGGCCGGCGGAGGTGGGCACGGGAATGGCGGTGTATGACCGGGCCGGGTCCGAGGTCGGGCAAGTGCAGGGCCTCATCGGGGATGCGGAGCGGCAGGAGGCCAGTCACCTGATCCTCCGGGTGACGGGGCGGCCGACGGATGACCCGCGCCTGGTCCCGGCGGACTTGGTGGACTACGTGTCCGGCTCCCGGCTGTACCTCTTAGTGGAAAGCGATTACCTGGCCGGCCTGCCTATCTACCGGTCTGAGCCGGACTAAGGCCGGGCTGGAACACCGGTCACGTACTCAGCCATCATGCTGAGAGATCTCACCCACTCCCCTCTCCGCGTCGGAGAGGGGAGTTCTGGCTCTTCCTTCCTTCGTGGAAAGGGGGAGGAGGGGGCTAGGCCAGGGGCCAGGCGCGGAGGCCGGCGCCGGGCTGGGTGGTGACGAGGCGGCTACGGCCGCCTTCGGTCACCAGGACGGCGGCGCGGGGGGCTTGGCCCAGGCTCCAGCGGCCCAGGAGGGTCCCGTCGGCGCTCAGGGAGTAGAGGGTGCCGGAGTCGTCCACGGTGAGGAGGCGGAGAGGCCGGCCGGGCTCATCCTGAAGGAGGATGGGGCCGGGGGTGTCGCCCAGGGGAACTCGCCAGCGGATTGCCCCGTCGGGGTTCACGGCGTAGAGGCTGTTGTTGGCGCTCGCTACCAGCAACTCCTCCCGCCCGTCACCGTCGAGGTCTCGGCCCAGGAGGCCGGTGACCCGGTCGCCGGTGTGGAGGAGGAAGCGGAGCTTCCCGGCGGCATCCACCACTTGCACGGTGCCGTCCACCCCGCCGAAGGCGGTGAGGCGCTGGCCGCTGCCGTCGGCCACCACG
>JBBQIE010000167.1:0-5628 GCA_038324625.1 Anaerolineae bacterium
CTAATGACATTATCGAGGAAGTGTACCGCCTGATATACCGTGTGCCGCAGCCGCGCCCAGTCAATGCCACCGTCCACCACCATCTGGTTGAGGTTCACCGAGCCCAGGTTGCAGCTCTCGTTGGGCAGCAGCACCTGCTCCCCGCAGGGGTTAGTGGACTCGTAGTCTCCCAGTTGTGGGGTGGGGTTGAAGCGGTTCATGCGATCCAGGAAGATCACCCCCGGCTCTCCGTTGCGCCAGGCCGACTCCACCACCCGAGTGAGAACCTCCCGCGCGTCGAGGGTGCCGCTGGGCTGCTTCGTCCGGGGATTGATCAGAGCATAGCTCTCCCCCCGCTCCGCCGCCGCCATGAAGGTATCGGTCATAGCCACGGAGATGTTGAAGTTGGCCAGGACCCCTTCCTCGGCTTTGCAGTCGATGAAATCGAGGATATCGGGGTGATCCACTCGCAGCACCCCCATGTTGGCTCCGCGGCGTCGCCCCCCCTGCTTGATGACGTCGGTGGCGGCGTCGAAGACCTTCATGAAGGAGATGGGTCCACTGGCGATCCCACCGGTGGAGCGAACCATGTCTCCCGTCGGTCGCAACCGCGAGAAGCTGAACCCGGTGCCCCCTCCGCTCTGGTGGATCAGAGCCGTATTGCGCACCGCCTCGAAGATGCTCTTCATGTCGTCTTCGATGGGCAGCACGAAACAGGCGCTCAACTGGCCCAGATCGGTCCCGGCGTTCATAAGCGTGGGGGAGTTGGGGAGGAAGTCCAGGCCGGCCATCAGCCGGTAGAACTCGGCCGCCGTCTCCTCCACGTCGGCCTCGGAAGCCAATTCCAGCTCCCGATCGGCCTCGGCCACGGTGGTCGCCACTCGAGCGAACATCTCTCTCGGTGACTCGATCACCTCGCCGCGGCTGTCCTTACGCAGGTATCGGCGCTCCAGCAACTGCACCGCGTTCTCATTCAGCCTCGGCTCATCCAGAGTAGCAATCACAGCCTCATCAATCTCCATACTAACCTATTCCTCCCTGGCCCGGCGTTCGTCCATCATCCTCTCGATCTCGGTGCGAATGCTCTCCAGATCGCCCAGAGGCACGTACACCGAGGCGAAGCGCACGTAGGCGATCTCGTCAACCTTCCGGAGCCCCGCCATCACTAAGTCCCCTACCGCCTTGCTGGTCACCTCGGCCCTGCCCAGGCTGCTTACCGACTCTTGCACTTCCTGTACCAGCCCCTCCAGTTCCTCCGTAGAGACCGATCGCTTGGCGCAGGCTTTCCGCAGGCCCTCCATGATTTTGTCCGGATCGAACTCCTCCCGCCGTCCGTCGCTCTTAATGACCCAGATGGTGGGAGCCAACCGCTCGTAAGTGGTGAACCGCCGCCGGCAAGCGCCACACTCACGACGTCGGCGGATCCCCTCCTCGGTATCACGCGTGTCCAGCACTCGGAGATCTCGGGAGCGGCAATAGGGGCAGTGCATGGTCTCTCTCCAATATTACGGTCAACCAGGGGTAGTATGAGGCCTCATTGAGGGTACTACCGGTAGTGCTGCGCTGAGTATACGGGCCATCCGAGACCCAGTCAATACCCTCGTCCACATAAGTCGCTTAAGAATGGTGGCGATCTGCCGGGAGGCTACAGACCCGAGATCCGGCGGACGAAGAAGCGCCGCCACCGATCGTTATCGGTGGCGGCGCCGGTTACCAGGGGGAACGGAGAGTCTAGCGGCGTCTCAAGAAGGCAGGGATGTCTATGTCATCGCTGGAGAAGGTACGCACCGGGAACTCGCGGATGTTTCCCTTGGCGGCACGAGCGGATTCGTCGAAACCGGTCGCCACCACCGTAATCCGCACCTGATCGTCGAGGTCCGGGTCCACCACGGCGCCGAAGATGATATTGGCCTCCGGGTGGGCCGCCTGCTGCACGATCTCCGCCGCCTCGGTCACCTCGTGGAGGGTGAGGTCAATGCTGCCGGTGACATTGAAGAGGATGCCTTTGGCCCCCTCGATGCTCACGTCCAGAAGCTCGGAGGTAACGGCCCGCTGCGCCGCCTCAATGGCCCGTTTGTCGCCTTTCCCGATCCCGATGGCCATCAGGGCCGCCCCACCGTTGCTCATGATGGTCTTAACGTCCGCGAAGTCCAGGTTGATGAGCCCCGGAACGGTAATGAGTTCTGAGATCCCTTGAATACCCTGGCGAAGGACATCGTCCGCCACCCCAAAGGCGGCGTTCATGGGCGTCTTGTTGTTGACCACCTGAAGCAGCCTGTCATTGGGGATGACGATGATGGTGTCAACATTCTCCTTCAGCTTGGTCAGGCCATTGTCGGCCACCTGCATCCGGCGCCGGCCCTCGAAAGTGAAGGGCCTGGTGACCACGGCCACCGCCAGAGCCCCGGCCTCTCGGGCAATGCGCGCCACCACTGGCGCAGCGCCGGTGCCGGTGCCACCACCCTCGCCGGCGGTAATGAACACCATGTCCGCGCCCTGGAGCACCTCGTACAGCTCGTCGGCGCTCTCCTCGGCCGCTTTTTGCCCCACCTCTGGGTCTCCCCCTGACCCCATGCCCTTGGTGACCTTGTCGCCGATGCGTATGCGACGTGAGGCGTTGGAGAGCATTAGCGCCTGGGCGTCCGTGTTGACGGCGATGAAATCCACCCCTTGGACGCCGGTCTCAATCATGCGGTTCACGGCGTTGGTGCCGCCGCCACCAACACCTACCACTCGTATCTGGGCGAAATTCTCCGGTTGCTCCCCTGTAACCATTACCGCCGCTCCTTACGCTCAGGTTCCTTCATCGTCCAACACGCCGATCACCCGTTCCATACCGCCGGCCGGGTCACCCCGGCAGTAGCCCTCGCAGCACCTTGCCCATGCGACCCCAGAGACCCACGCCGTCCAAGTCGTCCACCTGCACCGGCTGGCGGGCCCCCCAGAGCAGTAACCCGACTCCGGTGGCGTGGGCCTCATCATGTACGATCTCGGCCAGGCCCTCCGCCCGTCGGGGCACCATCACCCGCACCGGCATGCCCAACACCTCCCCGCCTAGGTCGGCAATCCCGGGGAGTTTGGCGGTACCACCGCACAGCACCACGCCCGCCGACAACAGCCCATCGTACGATGATCGGCGCAGCTCCCGCAAGACGAGCGTGAAGATCTCCTCAACACGAGCTTCCACGATCTCCACTATCTCGCTCCTGTTGAATTCCCGCCCCCCTTTCCCGCCGAAACCCGCCACCTGCATGGACGGCTCCGCAGCCATGTCCAGCGGCCGGCAATGGCCGAACCGCAGTTTCGTGTCCTCCGCCACATCGGCGGGACAATGTAGGCCCACCGCCAGATCGTTGGTGACGTGGTTGCCCCCGGTGGGAATGCTGGCGGTATGCCACAGGCCCCCATTGAGGTAGATGGCGACGTCGGTGGTCCCCCCACCGATATCCACCAGCGCCACCCCCATGTCTCTCTCCGATTCGGTCAGGACCGCTTCGCCCGAGGCCAAGCCCTGTAGAATCAGTCCCGCCACTTCCACGCCGGCGTCATCCACGCTCCGAGTCAGGTTACTGATGGCCGTGTTCAGGCCGGTGATGATGTGTACTTCTGCCTCTAGGCGATAGGCCGCCATCCCCATCGGGTCCCGCACCAGCACATTGCCATCCAGCCAGAAGCCCCGTGGAACCACGTGAAGTATCTGACGTTCCGGTGGCAGCGATACCATGCCCGCCTCGGCCAGGGCCCGTTCCACATCCTCCGCCTCCACCCCTCGCAGAGGATGGCTTACCGTCGCTTCCCCCCGGGAGTTGCGCGAGCTGATATGGGCTCCACCTATGGACACGTAGGCCCGGTCAAGCCGGATGCCGCTGGTCGTCTCCGCCTCGCGAACCGCCTGCCCGACGCCGTCCGTGACCGAGGCCATGTCGGAGATCATGGCTCGATCCACCCCGCGGGAGGGCACCGTTCCCGCCCCCAAGACCCGCACGCCCCCTTCCACCTCCGTTCCCACCAGAGCGGTGATCTTGGTCGTGCCGATGTCAATGGCCGCTATCGGCTGCCCGGTCCGTGCCCTCACACTCACGCGTAGACACCCTCACCGGTTCCCCTGGGAGGGCGAGGCCGCCTGCAACCCCAGCTACCGCCCGCGGGGCTACTCATAGACCGCTCCCTCGACCGTGGATAGGTCCACGTAGGAAGGGGTGTAGCCCTCTCCACTCAGTTCACCGTCCAGGGCTGCCAGCATGGTCAGCTTCATCTCCAGGTCGTCAGCGTCCCCCAGATAGACGGGGTACCCACGTTCAGCGGTTATGGTGAAGCCCTTGCCGACATCGTACAGGTATTCGGCATAGTTGGGAAACGCCTGGTGCATCGCCACCAAGCCTGCCAGCACCTGCCGCGTGAGGCGTCTAGAAGCCGGCTCTCCATTGATGATGGTCAACCGCGGCAAGCCCTCGGCCCGACCAAACGGCTCCACCAGCTCCTCGGTCTCGGTGACCCAATACTCCCTATCGCCCATGGTCACGGTCGCCACCGGTATCTCTTCTTGCACTTCGATGCGCACCCGATTGGGCCAGCCCACCTGCACCCACGCCTGGAGGATCCCCGGCACGGTCTCCACCCGCGCCGCGATCACCTCCGGCACCAAGCCGACCGCCCAGGCCTGGGCCAGGTCGCTGGACTGAACCACTGCCTCAGGAGAAGTCAGACTACAGCCGGCAACCTCGACCCAGTGTACCCGCCAGGTATCAGAGTCTCGCATAAACCACATCAGCCAGCCTGACGCCAGCACCAAGGCCAGGCTAACCACCCGCCCCCCACTCCAGCTCAGGATCCCCTGGATCACGGAGGTCCTCCGCCGCGGTACCGTCACCGGGCTGATTCCGGGTCAGGGCTGCCGAGGACACCGTTCGGGCGCACCGCCGCCAGGGACAGCTGTCTTTCCTCAAAGCGCTCCATAGCCAAGTCCACCAAGCGTCGCACCAGGTCCGGGAAGGGAACCACACTCGCCTGCCAGAGCTTAGCGTACATGCTGATCTCGGTGAAGCCGGGGATACTGTTGGCCTCGTTGAGAAACAGCCGTCCGCTCTCGCGATCCAGCAGAAAGTCCACCCGGGCCATTCCCGCCATGTCTAAGGTCTCAAAGGCCCGCACGGCCAGGCAGCGGACCTCCTCGGCCAGCTCGGGGGTCAGCTCCGCCGGTATGATCGTCCGCGAACCGGCGTCGCCATACTTGGCCACGTAGTCGTAGAACTCCCGCCCGGGCAACACCTCCCCCACCACGCTGGCGCTGGGGGCATCGTTCCCCAGCACCCCCACTTCGATCTCGCGGGCGTCTACGCCCCGCTCCACCAATATCCTCCGATCATATCGAGCCGCATCGCGCAGCCCTGCAAGCAGCTCCCCACGATCGTGGGCCTTGCTGATCCCCACGCTGGACCCAAGGTTAGCCGGTTTAGTGAAGGCGGGATAGCCAAACTCAGTCTCGACCCGCGCCACCACAGCCTCAGGGCACGCCAACACCTCTCGTCGCGTGGTCTCCACGTACGGCAGCACCGGAAGGCCGGCCTGCTGAAAGAGCTTCTTCATGACGATCTTGTCCATCCCCACCGCCGAACCCAGAACCCCGGAGCCGACGTAGGGGATCTCGGC
>JBBQIE010000168.1:0-5617 GCA_038324625.1 Anaerolineae bacterium
TGCCGGCGCGAATGGCCGTGGTCGAGGCTGACGTGCATCCGGAGGATTCCGACCTGGACGCCGTCTCCTACGGCCTGCGACTGGAGATCAACTCTCATACCTTCTACAGCGACGCCGCCAAAGAGGCGGATGTAGAGGAAGCCCGCGCCTTGTACGACCAGCTGGCAAGAATGGAGCGCCGCCATTTCGAGATTCTCTATCTCCAGTACGAGGACCTTGTCCGCACCGGGCCCATAACCGGCTATCTCGAGAGCGAGGCTTGACCGGAACCATCATCAACACCGGCGCCGTCCTAATTGGCGGCGCCGCCGGGCTGGTCCTCGGAAGCCGAGTCCCCGCTCGAGCCCGCGAGACCCTGATGGATGGCATCGGGCTCGTCACCACCCTTTTGGGCGTGCAGATGGGACTTAAGACGGAGAACCCTCTGATCGTGCTGATGGCCATTCTGCTCGGGGCCGTGGCCGGCGAGTGGCTCGACATCGAGAAACGCCTGGCCGGCCTCGGAGACCATCTGCGCTCTCGGGTAGGAGGCGTTTCCACCCCTCGCTTCACCGAGGGATTCGTCGCCGCCAGCCTGCTCTTCTGCGTCGGCCCCATGACCATCCTGGGCTCGATCAGCGACGGCCTCACCGGCGACTACTCCCTTCTGGCGGTGAAGTCCGTCCTCGACGGATTCAGCGCCCTAGTCTTCGCTTCCACCCTGGGGATGGGAGTGCTGTTCTCGTCCATCACCATCCTGCTGTACCAGGGCAGCCTCACTCTCTTGGCTGGGGCCGCGCAGTCGGTCTTCACCCCCCTCGTGGTGGCGGAACTGACCGCTACCGGCGGGGTGATGGTCATGGGAATCGGCCTACGGCTGCTTCAGGTGCGGGAGATACGAGTGGGCAATCTGTTGCCGGCCCTGCTCTTTGCCCCACTCCTGGTGCTATTCTTCGGATAGGCTTTCGGCCAGGGAGGTATCGTACATGCGGAGGTTGAACGAGTTCGAGTTGGCTTTCCGCGGCGGCGACAGCGGCGTCAAGTACCTGCAACGGGGTCCCCGGATAGACTGGGGCGTGATCCTCCTCAAGTCGAGGGAAAAGCTCGCCGGCCACTATCACAACGAGGTGGAAGAGAGCTTCTATATCCTCCAGGGACAGGGCACCTTCACGGTGAACGGGCAGGAGATGAAGGCCATTCCCGGCGATGTATACACCCTCGAACCCCAGGAGGAGCATGAGATCGCCAACTCCGGCGACCACGACCTGAAGCTGGTGTTCATCAAGGCCCCCTTCCTCCCCGAGGACAAGGTGGACCTTTGAGGCCGGGCCCGTGCTGCTAGGGCTGGACCTGGGGACCTCCAGTCTGAGGGCGGCCGTGGTTGATGATCGCGGCCGTATCCTGGGCCTGGGACAGCGCGAGTATCCCATCATTTCTCAACAGCCTACTTGGGCGGAGCAAGACACCGAGGAATGGTGGCTGGCCGCCCGCGAGGCCACAGCGGCGGCCCTGAGAGCCGCGTCTGTCTCACCCTCGGACATTCGGGCTATCGGCCTCTCCGGGCAGATGCATGGTACCGTCCTGGTTGGCCATGACCTCCAGCCCTTGGCACCAGCGGTGATCTGGGCCGATGGCCGTTCCGCCACTGAGGCCGATGCCGTCAACCGGGCCCTGGGGCCGGGGCGACTGGCCGAGATAAGTGGGAATCGGGTGTCAACCGGATTCATGGCCGCCACCCTGGCCTGGATGCACACCCACCAGCCCGACCTCTTGGACGCCGCCCGCTACGCCCTCCTCCCCAAGGACTACCTGCGCCTGCGGATGACCGGCGTCCCCGCCTCCGAGCCCAGCGACGCCGCCGCCACCCTCCTCTTCGACAACAGCGCCCGGGCATGGTCAGCACCTCTGGCCGAGGCCGCCGGCGTAGATCGAGTTCTCCTGCCCGATATCATGGCCTCAACGGCGGTGGCTGGGGAGCTGACAGCCGAGGCAGCCAGCGCCTTGGGCCTGAGAGCCGGCACCCCGGTGGTTGCCGGCGCCGGGGATCAGGCCGCTCAGGCGGTGGGGAACGGGGTGTTGCTTCCGGATACGGCTTCCTCCACCATCGGCACCGGGGGGCAATTGCTACAGCCGCTCTCCGCCTTCCGGCCGGACCCCGACCTCCGGGTCCACTGCTTCTGCCACGCCCTGCCGGACACCTGGTTCCTCATGGCCGCCACTCTCTCCGCCGGGCTGTCCCTGCGCTGGTGGCGGGACTTGCTCGGGGTGTCCGGTGCCGGCGCCTATGACATCCTCTCCCGAGAGGCCGCGGCGGCCGGACCGGGAGCCGGAGGATTGCTCTTCCTGCCCTACCTGCTGGGAGAGCGGACCCCGTACATGGACCCCGAGGCCCGGGGTAGCTTCGTCGGCCTCTCCCTCGAGCACGGACGGGGCCATCTCGCCCGTGCCATCATGGAAGGGGTAGCCTTCTCCTTGCGAGACGGCCTGGAAATCCTCCGCGGGCTGACGGCCGCGCCCACGGTCCTGGTCGCCTCCGGCGGGGCCGCCAAGAGCCCCTTGTGGGTTCAGATCCAGACGGACGTGTTCGGCTTCCCCATCACCACCGTCGAGGGTGAGGAGCGGGCAGTGGTGGGAGCGGCCATGCTGGCCGGCATCAGCAGCGGGCTCTACGCCGACTTCGACCAGGCCCGGGAAGCCTGCGTCCGGCAAGGACCGATAGTCGAGCCCGACTCCAGCCGCACTTCCCTCTACGAAGAACTCTACCACCAGTATCGGAGCCTATACCCGGCTCTCAAGGATCAGTTCGGAGCCCTGGCCGATATCCGGCGATCCCCTCTCATGCCCAACTAGGGAGGCCGTCCATTGACCCCGGAACCGCTTCACGTCCTCATTTCCCCCCTGGTGACCGCCCTGGGCCGCCAGACGGAGTTCACCGTCCTTCCAGCGAGCGCCGGTCCGGGCTTGCCCCCCGGTGAATACGAGGTCAGCCTGAAGTACAAGGCAGGCTCCGGAGAACCTAGGACCGCCGTCGCCATCCGCGACGAGCGGGGGCGCCTGCACTTCACCCATGCCTCCGATCGAGCCGGAGAGATCTGGGCGGACATTCACTTCCCCAGCGGCAGGTGGCACCGGGCCGGAAGCATCTTCGTCGCCGACGCCGACCTGGCCGCCCGGGTGCCACTGCGAGGCGATCTCCACCAGCATACCTGGTACTCCGACGGCCGCTCCTCCCCGAGCGAGCTATTGGAGGCGGCGGTGGGACGGCACCTGGACTTCGTGGCCGTCACCGACCACGACAACTGGTCCGGCAGCCAGGAGGCCCGGGCCCAAGCCGAGGCCCAAGGGCTGCCGCTCACCGTCCTCTCCGGGGAAGAAGTCACCTTCGACCGCGGACACATCGTGGCCGTGGGCACCATCGGTGGGGTGGCCGAAGCCCGACGGGATGGACCCTACGCCGCGGAGCTCCGGAACATCGAAGCGGAGTTCGAGGGAAAGCCTCTCGCGGGCGGGGTATCCGCCGCGTCATACGCCAGGGCGGTCTGGTCCACCCGCAAGGTGCGCGAACTCGGGGGCCTGGCCATTCTCGCCCATCCTTTCTGGGTCGCCGCCGAGGAGTTCCACCTGGATCGTCGGATAGCAGCCCAGTTGGCCCGCGACGGGGAGCTGGACGCCGTGGAGCTGCTGGGAGACGTGGAGTTCGAGGAGAACATGCTGGCTATCGCCCAGCACCTGGAGATGCTCCAGGCCGGCATCCGCCTGCCGGTGCTGGGCAACTCCGATACCCACGGCATAGAGCATACCCTCGGCCGCTATTGGACCACGGTCTTCTCTCAGGGAGATAGGGAGACCGGCATTCTAGCGGCCATCAAGGACGGTCGGTGCGTGGCCTGCACCGGCGCCCCCGGCGAAAACCTTCGCATCTATGGCCCTCTGGACCTGGTCGAGTACGCCTACTTCCTGCACCGCGCCCACTTCCCCCTTCGGGAAGCAGGCACGGTCGCCCGCGGCGCCTGGCCGTCGCTCTTCGAGGCCGGCTAGTCGGCGAAGCTGAGTCGAGGTGCGGCCGCAATCCAGAGCGGAGTGAGGTCGCCTTCAGGGCCCTGCACCTGGTAGTCGTCAAGCACCACCGCCCCTTCCCCGCACCAGACCACCGGGCCTTCGGCGGTCACGGCGATCACGTCGCCGGGGATACCGGGGGCCAATCCTTCGGTGTGGCCGCTGGGGCGTGCCCTCCAGATGCGCACCGTCCGGCCTCCGAGGCGGGAGTAGGCTCCCATCAGGGGCCGAGTGAAGGCACGGACGAAGTCACTTACCCTCCGTGCCGGCTGACCCCAGTCAATGCGAGCATCTCGGGCTCGGGGCGCCCGGCACCAGGTAGCCTTCGAGTCGTCCTGGGGGATGCGGTCGGCGGAGCCATCCAGTACCGACGGGAAAGCCTCCTGAAAGAGTTGCACCCCCAGGTCTTCCAGCTTGACGCCTATGGTGTAGCCGGTGTCGTCCGGCTCGATGGGAATGGCCTTCGAGGCGATGACGTCACCGGTGTCCATACCCTCGTCCAAATAGTGCATCGTCTGGCCGGTTTCCCTGTCGCCATTGGCCACCGCCCAGATGGAGGGTGCCTGTCCCCGGTACTTGGGCAGAATGGAATTGTGGATGTTGACGCAGCCCGCCTTGGGCACGGCCAGAAGCGGCGCCTTGAACAGCTTCCCGAAGTACATGGATACGAATAGGTCCGGCTCCAAAGCCCGCATGGTGTCCACGAATCGGTCGTCGTTTACGTCGCGTGGCTGGTAGAGCGGCAGGTGAGTATCGTATAGCACATCCTTGACCGCGATCTCGATCTCCGGATGCACGTAGTCGGGCCAGGTGACCACCGCGGCGACCTCGGCCTCCGGCTGGTCCAAGAGCCACCGCAGACAACGGGCCCCGATGGTGCCGCGATAAGAGAAGAAGACGATGCGCATGTTGTCCCTCCCGGGAGACGCCCGCCCTAATCCGGCAGGCGTGGCGTGGGTTGACTCTCGGTGCCGGGCGGGGGCAGCGACCGGGCCAGCCTCTGGATTCGATCCCAGGCGTGCTCCATCAAGGCCATGGTGGCCCGGCACATGTAGTTGGGTCCCTGCAAGGTGCCGGAGAGGGCGTGGCGATAGCGTAGGCAGCCCCCGTGGCACATCTCCAGCCACCGGCACTCGGCACATTCGGGAGCGTGGACTTCCCGTGCCGCCCCGAAAGCGATCCGGACGCTGCCGTCCAGGATCTCGGCTATCGGCTGCCGGGTGAGGTTGCCCAGGGCCCGGGGCTCGTCCACGAAGAAATCGCAGGGGTAGACGTCACCGTTGTGCTCCACCACGTAGTAGGTGTCGCATCGCCCCCCCAACTCGCATATCTCGTTTCCGTACCCGGCGGCGATGCTGACCAGGTTGTCGAAGAGCCGGATGGAGACCTCCGGCGACCCCTCGTTGTACCAGAGGTCGAAGAGGGTGCAGAGGAAGTCGCCATAGTCGCCGGCCTCGACCGAGTGCCGGGCCAGAGAGCCGTCCTCCATCCGGTCCACCGCCGGGACGAACTGGAGGAAGCGTAGGTCGTGGTCGGCGAAGAACTGGAATGTCGTCTCCGCCTGATGAGCGTTGCCGGCATG
>JBBQIE010000169.1:0-5616 GCA_038324625.1 Anaerolineae bacterium
CGAGGAGATCGGACAGTACTCAGAGGACCTGCACCGAGTGCTCACCGGGGCCGGAGACCTGACCGGCCACCGCACCCTGGTGTATGAGGCCTTCACCCGCTGGGACTATCACGGCGAAGAGCTTCGCGCCGTTCCCAACATCGCCAAGAGCTGGGATGTCTCCGACGACGGCACCACCTACACCTTCCACCTGCGTGAGGGGATGCGCTGGTCGGACGGAGAGCCCTTCACCGCCGACGACCTCGTGTTCTGGTACCAGGACATCGCTCTGAACGAGCAGCTTTCTCCCTCCTTCCCCGCCTGGCTGACCGTGGGCGGCGAGCCGGTGGTGGTGGAGAAGGTGGACGACTACACCGTGGACTTCAAGTTCGCCGTTTCCTACGGCATCTTGATCGAGTTCATGGCCTTCCAGGGACCGGGCATCATCGCTCCCAAGCACTACCTCTCTCAGTTCCATCCGACCTACGCTGACGCTGATGCCCTGGACACCGCCGTCAAGGAAGCCAAGTTCGAGCAGTGGTACGAGCTGTTCGCCAATCGCAACGACACTATGAACAACCCCGATATCCCAGTGCTCTGGGCTTGGAAGGTGGAGACGCCTTTCCCCTCTCAGCGCATGACCAACGTCCGCAATCCCTACTACTGGAAGGTGGACACGGCTGGACAGCAGTTGCCGTACTTTGAGAGAGTGGTAGTTGACCTCGCCGAGAACAATGAGGTCATCATGATGAAGACCATCGCCGGGGAGATAGACTACCAGTACCGGCACATGGGCTTCGCTAACTACTCTTTGCTGACCGAGAACGCGGAGTCCGGCGGCTATGAGGTCCGGCAGTGGATTGGCGGCCCCTTCCCCTGCGTGTACGTGAACCAGAGCACGCCCGAGGATGCCCAGCGGGAGATCTTCCAGATGAAGGACTTCCGCCATGCCCTCTCCTACGGCATGAACCGGGAGGAGATGAACGATCTCTTCTGGTTTGGCCTGGCTACCCCGGGCAACCCGGTGGGCAGCACTCGCGACCCCTTCTATCAGGAAGGCTACGGCACCACCGCTATCGAGTACGATCCCGACAAGGCTAACGAGCTGTTGGACGGGATCGGCCTGGACCAGCGCGACGGCGATGGCTTCCGCCTCCGCCCGGACGGCGAGCGCTTGCAGTTGCTGCTCGAGTGCTACCCGAGCGAGATGGGGGTGCCGGTCATTGACATCTTCAGCCAGGTGGCCATGTACTGGCAGCAGTTGGGGATTGACGCGCAGGCCAAGGAGATCGAGCGCTCACTGTGGGCTCATAGGGCGTTGGCGAACGAAGCCATGATGCCTTCCTACGACATCGCCAAAATCCTTTGGATCTTGGACCCCGTATGGTTCGTCCCCTACGGCTCCTGCTACTGGGCCCCGGCCTACGCCGTGTGGGCGCTCAACCCGGAGGCGGGTATGGAGCCGCCGGACGAGATCAAGCAGATCATTGACTGGTACAACCAGCTCAAGCAAGAGCCGGACGAGGCCAAGAGGATCGAGCTGGGCCGGAAGATCCTGGATCAGCACAACGAGATGGTCTACATCATCGGTGCCTGCTCCATTGACATCCAGCCCATGATCGTCAAGAACGACATCGTCAACGTCCCCATGGCGGCTCCGGCCGAGTACCGGACCTACCATGAAGGCATCGGCTGGCCGTTCCAGCTCTGGCGACGCCCGGCATAAGCGATCGGCAGTCTCTAGGCCGTGGGGACCTCGGTCCTCACGGCCTTCACGTCAACTTGGGACCACGAAGGAGCTCGGTGATCGTAGATGCGCACGCCCACGTGGGCGTGACCTGGCCGGACGAGGGGGTACGGGTTACCATCCGCCAGGCCATAGATATGATGGATCGCACCGGCGTTGACCGTGCCTGCACCTCGGCCAGCCGGCTGCTCCGTAGCGACTTCCGGCTGGGTAACGAGATCACCCTCCAGGCGGTGCAGGAGTTCCCCGATCGCTTGGTCGGGTTCGTCATCGTCAGTCCTCGGTACCTCGAGGAGTCTGCGGCCGAGGCGGACCGCTATCTGGGTGAGGTCGGTTTCCGGGGAATGAAGGTACACCGGTCGCACACTGAGGTACACTACGACGACCCCCGCTACGACCGGCTGTACACCAAGGCGGACGAGTATGGGGTGCCGGTGCTGGCCCATACCTTCAATCCCACCGAGGTCCAACAGGTGGTGGAAGCGGCCCGCAAGCATCCATCGGTGCCCTTCATCGTCGGCCACACCGGGGGCTATGCCTGGGCCGATTGCCTGGAGGCGGTGGCCGAGGTTCCCAACACCTACTGCGACCTCTGCACCTCCTGCGCCGACATCGGGCGGGTGGAGGCCTTCACGGCGGCGGTGGGGGCGGAGCGGGTGCTCTTCGGCACCGATCTGCCTTTCCTGGAGCCGTCCCACTGTCTGAGCCAGGTCTACGCCGCCGATATCGACCCGGCGGAGCGGGAGCTGATCGTGAGTGGGAATATCCTCAGGCTCATCGGAGGCAGGGGTTGAAGGTCTTCGATGCCAACCTGCTGCTGGGTCGGCTGGCCTGGCGGCCCATCGGGGTGGACTCGCCGGCGGAGATGCTGCGGACCATGGACCGGTTCGGCATCGAACGGGGCCTGGTCTCGCACCTGACCGCCTGCATCCACGACGCCGAGATCGGCAATCGTCTACTCTTTGATGCCGTCTCCGGCCACGAGGATCGGTTGCTGCCGGTCCCGGTGGTGGACCTGAACGACGGCGGCCGATGGCAGGGGCGGGTGGCCGAGTGGCGCGATCGGAGGGTGCGGGCCCTGAAACTGGCCCCGGCCTTCTATCGCAATTCCCTTTCCGGGCCGGAAGCGGCGGCCCTGGCCGAGACGGCCTCGGAGCAGGGCTGGCCGGTGGTGACGGCCATCCAGACGGTGCGGGGCATCCCTTGGGCGAGCGGCCGGCCGGGGCAGGCTCTGGAGTTGGCCCAACGTTTCCCAGAACTGAAGGTGCTGGCCCTGGGTGCCGGGCGCAATAGCTGGTACGAGATGGTGCCGGCGATGCAGGCGGCCGAGAACCTATACATGGACCTCTCCAACCTGGAGACGGGCATGGCCCTGGAACAGTTGACGGCGGCGGGCCTGGAAGATCGCCTGCTGTGCGGCAGCAATTATGGCGCTTCTTATGCCAATGTGTGCCTAGAACGGGTAAAATGCTCCGGTGTCGGCGATGCCGTCAAGGGGAAGGTGCTGGAGAGGAACGCTTTCGCTTTCCTGGGTGAGACTCAAGCCCAATAAGGTGGCGATGATCCCGGAGGGAGGGGAGTAATGTTTCGTTTCATCCTGCGGCGGGTCATGTTCATGATCCCGACCCTGATTGCCGTATCCATCGTGACTTTCATCATCATCCAGTTGCCGCCGGGGGACTGGCTCACGTCCTACATCGCTAGGCTGAGCAGCACCGGCGAGACCGTGGACGAGGCCACTATCGAGTCCCTGAAGCAACGCTACGGCCTGGGCCAGCCCATCTACACCCAGTACGCCAAGTGGATGCGGAACCTGCTCCAGGGCGATTTCGGGCAGTCCTTCGAGTGGAACAAGCCGGTGATCGAGCTCCTGGCGGAGCCGATGGCCCTGACCTTCGTTATCTCCTTCCTGGCTCTAATCGTCCACTGGATCACGGCTTTTCCCATAGGTATATTCTCAGCGGTTAAACAGTATAGCGTCGCCGACTACATCTTCACCGGGATCGCCTTCATCGGGGCGGCCATTCCCCAGTTCCTGGTGGCCCTGGTGCTGATGTGGTGGGTGTTCGTGCGGACGGGGACCAATATCACCGGGCTCTTCTCCCCGGAGTATCGGGAGGCGACCTGGAGCCTGGGCAAGTTCGTGGATTTGCTGAAGCACTCGGCCTTGCCGGTTCTCATTCTTGGCCTGCTGGGCAGCGCCGGGCTCATACGCACTATGCGAGCCATGATGCTGGACGAGCTTCACAAGCCCTACGTGATCACCGCCCGGGCCAAGGGCCTCAAGGAGACCCAGCTGCTAATGAAGTACCCGGTGCGGGCGGCTCTCAATCCCTTCGTGAGCACCATCGGCTGGACCCTGCCGGCCCTCATCTCCGGCACCACCATCATCTCTATCGTGCTTGGCTTGCCGACCACTGGGCCGATCCTTCTTCACTCCCTCATGAGCCAAGATATGTACCTGGCCGGTAGCTTCCTCCTGTTGCTGAGCTTCCTGACCATTCTGGGCACGCTGATCTCCGACATCCTACTGGCCTGGCTGGACCCGCGCATCCGACTGGCCGGCTAGTGGCACAAGACCGAGAGAAGAGGATGCCTAATGACATCGGCTGACGTGAAGACCGCAAACTCCCATTCGGAGGCTCCCGAACGCGATGAGACGGCCAGCGTTTTCGTGGCCTCGCAGTGGAAGCTGATCTACTGGCGCTTCCGCAAGCACAAGCTGGCGGTGATCAGCGTGTTCGTACTGGTCATTATGTATACGGTGGCCATATTTGCCGAGTTCTTCTCGCCTTATGACTACAACAAGCAGAACACCAAGCTGCTCTTCGTGCCCCCCCGGACCATCCACTTCCGGGATCAGGAGGGGAACTTCAGCCTGCGGCCTTTCGTCTACGGCCTCGAGCAGCAGGTGGACACCCGCACCCTGACCAAGACCTACGTTGATGACCCCACCATCAAGTACCACATCCAGTTCTTCCTGCATGGAGACCCCTACGAGTTGTGGGGCCTGCTTCCCACGGATCTGCACCTCTTCGGGCTGGAGAACAACGAGCGTTCCCTGTTTCTGGTAGGCAGCGACCGGATGGGGCGGGACATGCTCTCCCGTGTCATTCAGGGAAGCCGCATTTCCCTCTCGGTCGGGTTCATCGGGGTGCTCATCAGCATGGTGTTGGGCGTCCTCATAGGGGGGGCATCGGGATACTTCGGCGGCGTGCTGGATACCATGGTGCAGCGGTTGATCGAGTTCATCCGCTCCATTCCCACTATCCCCTTATGGATGGCCTTGGCGGCAGCCCTGCCGGTGTATTGGTCTTCGGTCAAGGTATACGTGGCCATCCTGGTGATTCTCTCTCTCATCGGTTGGACGGGCCTGGCTCGGGTGGTGCGCGGGCGCTTCCTCTCCCTGCGGGAGGAGGACTTCGTCATCGCCGCCCGGTTGTCGGGCGCCTCGGAGATGCGCATCATCACCCGGCACCTGGTGCCCTCGTTCATGAGCTACATCATCGCCAACCTGACTTTGGCCATTCCGGGCATGATCCTGGGAGAGACGTCGCTCAGCTTCCTGGGGGTGGGCATGAGGCCGCCCTCGGTCAGTTGGGGGGTGATTCTCAACGAGGCCCAGAAGCTGCGAGTGGTAGCCCAGGCCCCCTGGCTGCTATTGCCCGGAGCCTTCATCGTGGTGGCGGTGCTGGCCTTCAACTTCGTGGGGGACGGCCTGCGCGACGCCGCCGACCCTTACGCGCGGTAGGTTATGAAGATTGACGAAATAGGCAGGTAATCGCCGGTGGGGAAGCCCCTCGACCGAGGTCGGGGCTGGAGGGCGCCTTCGCGCCGGGCGTCGGCCTACGCCGACGCACACTCACGCCGGTATCCGTGTCCGCGCAGGC
>JBBQIE010000170.1:0-5614 GCA_038324625.1 Anaerolineae bacterium
CCCGGCGCATCTTGCCACAGCCGGGTCGGGGACACCAGCGGTGGGGGGCCGAGCTAGGTGACGGTCCCGGTCAGGGCTTTGTGGCGGACCGGGTGGCGGGCTACAATTCGCGGGTGGTACCCGCCGCTGATGAGCGCATCCACGCCCGAGGAGGATGGCTTGAGCGCGATCCCTAAGAGAGAGAACCTGAGGCGGTTGATCGAGCTGCTGCCCGAGCGCGAGTTGGAGACGGCTGAACATGTACTTGAGGGGCTGATCGCCTTGGAGGCGGATCCGGTGCTCCGGGCCATACGGGAGGCACCGGAGGACGACGAACCGGTGACCCCGGACGAAGAGGAAGCTCTTCGGCGTGATATGGACGGTACGCTCAAGGGACGAGTGTACTCTCATGAGGAGGCAAGGGCGATCCTCCTGGGGGACGATTGACCGACAAGGTCGAGTGGACCCAGGATGCCCTAAGAGACGCGCGTCGCCTCGACAGGCAAGTAAGGGAACGGGTGGTAGCGGCCGTCGAGCGTTTCGCTGAGACGGGTGAGGGAGACGTAAAAGGCCTCAAGGCGCCTTTGGACGGCCTGCGTCTCCGGGTCGGTTCCTGGCGGGTGCTCTTCCGGCACGATCGCGGCGCCGGAGTCATCCGTGTCTTGCGCGTCAAGCACCGGAGCCAAGCTTACCGCGGCTGACCCGGCACCGCGCTAGGTTCAACCGGTGAGAACGAACCCAGCGGTTGGCTCCTCTCCTTCCACTGCCGCCGCGTCAACGGCACCAGCACCGACAGGAAGACCAGCCACCCCACTGCCAGCGCCCCGCCCAGCCCCAGCGTCCCCTGGGTTAGCCGAATCACCGCCATCATGGGGACCATCCCCAGCATCCACACCGGGACCTGCCGGCCGGTGGTCCACAGGGAGTGGCGCGACTCGTAGGCCCCCACCACTCCCACCATGGGGAAGAGGGTCATGAACCCCTGGAGGGACCCCTTGGCGATTACCAGGGCCACCACCACGGCGGCCACTACCGGCAGCTTGATGTAGACCGGCAAGGTGGTGCGATGCCCTTTCTCCTCGCGGTGGGGAATGCGGAGGTACAGGACGATGGCGACCGCCAGAGTGACGGCGGCCGCCATCCAGAAGGCGGTGTCGGTGGCGGGCACCACCGGGGCCATCAGGTATCCGGCAACGGCATAACCCAGGGCGGCCAGGGCGATGGAGGCCACGATGGGCAGGCGGAGCCCGTCATACAGCAGGCGCACCCCCTGGATGTAGGCGAAGAGGAGGATCACCCCGAGGACGTTGGTGGCATCCACCGGTCGCCCCAGGGCCAGGGTGGCCACGGTGAAGGGGAAGGGCAAGACATAGGCGAAGGCTTTCAGGCGTGGCTGAGGGATGTAGGCCAGGGCCGTGGCCTGGACCGACACCGCTACGATCAGGATGATATCCCAGGTGCCGAAGTGTATGGGCATGTCCGCTCCGTGTTACAGATTGCCTCACCTTCCCCTGTGGGCAGCGAGAATAGCCGAGGTGCCCAGCTACAAGGAATCGCCGTCGGGCCGGCTTCCGAAAACCTCGATCCTAAGGAGCGCAACAGATGAAGCTCACCATACTCGGCTCCGGGTCGGCTTGGAGCACACCGCGACCGGGGTGCCCGTGCCGGGTTTGTGTCGAGACACGCCGGGAGGGAAGGCGGAGTTGGCGCGGCGGGCCGGGCATCTTCGTGCGAGGCGACTATGGACTAGCCGGCGCGTCCGGCCGTGGGAGCCAATGCACCCGGCCGGCGACTTCCTCGGCAGTCCCCTGCAACAGGAACCTATCCAAGGCCACGATGATGGTGGTGAGTGTCCAGCTTCTCTGAGCGGCGAGGATGATCCCGTGGTGATATGGATGCATCTGAGCCAGCACGGTGAAATCGCGCACGTTGAAGGTGAAGACAGCTCGGCCTTGGGCCGTACTCCCGAGCAACTGCTCTTCGTCGCTCGCGTCCTCGGGCATCCAATCACAGGGCGTGCGGGTAACGTCATGGCCACGACGCCGCAGTTCACGGTGCAACGCCCTAAGCGACGCGTCGGCATCCAGGTGCAGCCTGATCTCAGCCACGTCCTGATGTGGGTTCCCGGTCAGCCGCGATAGCCACCTCCATCTCACCGGAGTGGGTCTCGGCGAACTCGAGAGCTTCCCGCACTTGGTCCTCGCCGAGGCCGTACTGCTCGGCGACCTCGGCGACCGACAGGTCCCAATCTCGATGGGCAATGTAGAGGGCCGACACCCGAATACCGGTCCCCTGTAGCACCGCCACCGGCACTCCGGCAGCGCCGCGGCGATAGGTGACGGCAGGAAAGCGGGGATCATCCAGGCCGCGCCGCAGCTCAGTTACCTTCTCGGCTACGGCCCACAAGATCAGTTGGTTCAGGGAGACGCCTTGATTCCCGGCGACTTCCTGTGCGTCCTTCTTCAGTTGATCGGGCAGGTTCAAGGGATACCGTGACACAACTCACCTCATGATGCCCTATTAGACATCTTATAAGATATCATAGAACGATCGGACTGCTTGCGCAAGTCTGCTTGGGGCACTTCAACTGCCCGGAAACAGAATCCACCTACCTTGCTGGGTAACTCTACTCCCTACCGTCACTCCCTCTTCTGCTCCGCTGCTTCCGCGTGAGGCCGCCCCAAGCGGCGGCACAGGGCTTGCAGACACGATAGTGTCTCGCAGGAGCCCTGGAACCGGTGGGCCCTCCATCCCGTCTAAGTAGGTAGCAGCGAGTTCGTTACACACAATCGAGCACCAATCGGGCCGAAGGATGCCGTGGACTTTGTGCAACCTACCAAGAACGCGAAACAAACGGCAGACACCTAGTCTATACTTAGACACAAGCAAGGGAGGTAATGCATGAGCGCCATACCCAGGCGAGAGAACCTTAGGCGATTGGTGGACAGGTTACCGGAGGACGATTTGGAGACGGCGGAGAGAGTGCTGGGAGCCTTGGTTGCCTGGAAACGCGACCCAGTGTTGGCAGCCTTCCGGAATGCGCCTCTTGACGATGAGGAGGTGACGGAAGAGGACCTAGCCGCTTGGGCAGAGTCGGACCGGGCCATCGCCGAGGGGGATGTCTTCACTGACGAGGAAGTACGCCGGCGGCTCGGCCTGTGAGCTGGAATACTCTGCCGTGGCCCGTTATCTGGACTGGGCCGGCTCTGCGAGACTTAGAGAAGCTGGATCGGACCATTGCCCGGCAAGTGCGAGAGGCGGTAAATCGCTTGGCTGACACCGGCCAGGGGGATATGAAGCACCTGCGCTCACCTCTGGAAGGGCACCGCCTGCGGGTGCGTGACTGGCGTGTGCTCCTCTCCGTAGACGAAGTGGCCGGGACACTGACTGTACGACACATCAGGCATCGCAGCAAGGCTTACCGGTGAGAAGACGCACGGTCTATCACGAGCATCGAGCACAAGCTAGATCGAAAGGTGCCTTGGACTTAGTGCAACCCACTTCGCAGGTAAGGATCGCGTCCGCCGTCCCTAGACCAATCAAGGAGTCTTCCCCATGCTCAGACGAGTGATGTTGACCGCGGTGCTTCTGCTGGCCGTGGGGGTGTCGGGGGCCATAGGCGCCGCTCCCGCTCCCGTCTCCACCCCGGCCGTGGCTCAGTCGGCCGGCCCCGAGCTGGCCGTCTACAATCAGGGGGTGGCCCTGGTCAAGGACACCCGCGCTTTGGACCTGACCGCCGGCACTCAGTCGGTCACGGTCACGGACGTGGCCGGACAACTGGACCCCACCAGCGTCCACTTCCAGTCGCTCACCGACCCCGCCGGCACCACCGTCCTCGAGCAGAACTTCGAGTACGACCTGGTGGGAGCGGATAAGCTGCTGGAGAAGTACCTGGACGAGCAGATCCAGGTCATCACCAACGACGGCACCACCTACGCCGGTACCCTCCTCTCCGGGGCCGGCGACATCATCCTCCGCGACGGGGATGGGCAGGTGGTCGTGGTCCGGCGCGACCAGATCCGCGATTTCACCTTCCCCGCCCTGCCCGAGGGCCTCATCACCCGCCCCTCCCTGGTCTGGCTGGTTCGAGCCGCCCAGGCCGGGACTCACGACGTGGAGATCGCCTACCTCACCGGGGGCATTAGCTGGCAGGCCAACTACGTCCTCCTCCTGGCCCAGGACGGCACCAGCCTGGACCTGGACGGCTGGGTGACCCTCGACAACCGCAGCGGTGCCACCTACGAGAACGCCACCCTCAAGCTCATTGCCGGTGACATCAACCGGGTTTCGCCCTCCGGCGTCGGGGGAATGCGCAAGGATATGGACATGGCCTACGCCGAGGCGGCGCCGTCGGTCGAGGAGCGGGGTTTCTTCGAGTACCATCTATACCAGGTGCAGCGCCCGGTCACGGTGAAGGACAATCAGACCAAGCAGATCGAGTTCGTCAGCGGCACCCAAGTGCCGGTGGAGAAGTACTTCGTCTACGACGGCGCTCCCGGCTACTCCTTCTGGGGCGGGCTCCAGACCGACCCCGGCTACGGGGCCGATACTGGGGTCAAGACCGTCCGCACCCTCTTGTCCTTCAAGACCGGCGAGGAAGGGATAGACGCCCAATTGCCTCGGGGGGTGGTGCGAGTGTACCAGAACGACATTGACGGCAGCCCCCTGCTCCTGGGCGAGGACAGCATTGACCACACGCCCAAGGGCGAGGAAGTGCAGCTCTACATCGGTGACGCCTTCGACATCGTGGGCGAGCGGGTGCAGACGGACTTCAGGCAGCTGGGCAGCCACACCATCGAGGAGAGCTACACCATCACCCTCCGCAACCACAAAGAGGAGGCGGTGTCGGTCCGAGTGGTGGAGCACCTCTACCGCTGGAGCCAGTGGGAGATCACTCAGGAGACCGCTGAGCATACCAAGCTGGACTCGCAGCAGGTAGAATGGCGGGTGGACGTCCCCGCTGACGGTGAGACGACCATCGAGTACACGGTGCGCTACACTTGGTAGGATGTGGCTCGGTGGACGAGATGGACGGGGGAGGACCCACTCCCCACTAACCACCCCGGAGGTCTCCTGAATGCCCGACCTGGATCTGGCCCTTCCTGAAGAACTGGGACTCGCTCCTCACCGGCTGCAGGTCGCCTTGGACGTGCTGGAGAGGGCGGCCGAGAGCGGCGACGTGCCCGGTATCGCCACCGCCATTCTGCGGCGGGATAAGCTAGCCCGCCTGGCCGCCATCGGCTGGAGGGACCCGGGGGAGAACCGGCTGCCGGTGCAGCCGGAGACCATCTTCCTAGTGGCCTCCCTCACCAAGCCGGTGGTCTGCGCCGGCCTGATGCTCCTGGTGCAGGACGGCCTGCTCTCCCTGGACCAGCCGGTGGCCTCCCTCCTGAAGGGCTTCGGCAAGAAGGGTAAAGACGCCGTCCGGGTGCGGCATCTATTCACCCACACCTCCGGCTTGCCCGACCAACTCCCCAATAACGCCGAGTTGCGCGCCCGGCACGCCCCTATCGAGGAGTTCGTGCAGGAGGGGCTCCGCCTCGAGCCCCTCTTCCCCGCCGGCACCGGCATCAGCTACCAGAGCATGGGCATCCTCATGCTGGCCGAGATCGCCGAGCGCCTCACCGGCCAACGC
>JBBQIE010000171.1:0-5606 GCA_038324625.1 Anaerolineae bacterium
GCGGGCGTCCTCGGTTGGGTGTCGGCGGCGGCGGCGCTGTAGACTGCGACCGCGGATATCCAGGTATTAGTGGACGTGTGGACCGCCACTGGCCTGTGACCGTGGGGGCTTTTGGGGCCTGGGGGGCGCGCCGCCCAGTCCGCTGTGCGACTGCTTGGCAATACCTGATATCGGCCTCCCTGCGACCCAACCTAAACTACCTGACCTTTCCCATCAGCCTCACCCTACCCCAACCCAGTCTCCTGAACTACTTCCGGCTGTTCCAGCAGACCATGATTGGGAGATGGGCGGTCAACAGCCTCTTCCTGATCATGCAGCGATACGTGGTCCAGGCATAGCGCTGAGTGGAGTGAAGGGCTGATAGCGATTTCCGGTTGGCCAGCGGGCAAGATCGTTACGGAGGTAGACATGGCAAGGTACGTCACCGTCGGGAGCGTATCATGTGTGCCCGCGGCACCATACGCGGACATGGACGCCAGGTTGGCCCAGGCCGGCCTCTACGCCACCCGTGCCGCGCGCATGGGTGCGGACATCGTGGCCTTCCCGGAGATATTCCCTCAGATGGGTTACCAAGCGGAGGAATGGGAGAGCGTGCCGGAGGAAGTGCCTGGTCCCACGACTTCGTTCATGGCCCAGGTTGCCAGGGACAACGGTATTTACGTTGTCTGGCCCATCTACCAACGCAAGGGCGGCCTCGTCTACAACTCGTCCATCCTTCTGGGGAGAGACGGCGCCATCGAGGGCATCTACCACAAGATGTTCCCCACCATCGGTGAGATAGAGTCGGGAGTCACACCGGGCGCGGAGACGCCTGTCTTCGACACCGACTTCGGTCGCATCGGTCTGGCCGTGTGCTTCGACCTCAATTTCCGACCCGTAATGCAGGGTCTGGCCGACAACGGCGCGGAGATCATCTTCTTCTCCTCTATGTACCGAGGCGGCCTACAGGTGCGGTGCTGGGCACATGAACTCCGCCTCTACGTCGTAGCATCCATCGGAGCGGAGCTTGGCCAGATCGTGGACATGAGTGGGGCCGTATTGGCTGAATCTACCTATGAAGCGGTGATAACCAAGCGCATCAACCTGGACCGCCGCTTCCTACACATGGATTTCAACTGGAATAAGATGGACGCGATGCTGGAGAAGTACGGCACCGGTGTCTCATTCGAATACTTCACCCGTGAAGGTAAGTACACCGTTGCCTCCGAGCGGGATGATATGACCGCCGATGACATGATCCGCGAGTTCGACCTAGAGAGTCAGCCTGACTACTTCGCTAGATCCATGCGGGTGCGGGAAGAAGCGCTGGCGCGCCTCAAGGCTCAGATGCTCTAGTCCAGACTGGCCCTTCCCGTCCGGGGAGCATTGACGCGCCAGCCTTTCCGCAGCACAATTGGCCGTGTCGTCGGTTCGTGCAGCAGCTCGGTCACCGGTAGGACGCCCTCATCAGTTCTATCCGGTGAGAATCAAGAGGGTCACACCTCTAAAGGAGAGAACGATGACCAAAGTGAGAGTGTCCCGGCGCAGTTTCATGGTGCTGTCGGCGATCTCCGCCACGACGGCAGTAGCAACCGCCTGCGGTGGCGCCGCTCCGGCGGCCACGGTGGCTCCGGAGGCCACTTCGGCCCCGGCCGCGACCGCCGCCCCAGCAGCCACTGCCGTCCCCGCCGTTACCGCGGCGCCCACGACGGTTGAGGCGGCGGGTAAGTTCCAGGAGGCGCCTTCGCTTGCCGCTCTTGTCGCCTCCGGCGATCTACCGCCAGTTGAAGAACGGGTGCCGAGCGAGCCGCTCGTGGTGGAGCCCCTGGAGGAGGTCGGCCAGTATAGTGAGGATCTGCACCGAGTGCTGACCGGCCCTGCCGACCTCTCGGGCTATGCCCACGTGGTCCAGGACGCCTTTGCCCGTTTCGACTACAGCACCGGCCAGCTCAAGATCATCCCCAATATCGTCAAGTCATGGGACATCGAGGAGAACGGCGCCCTATACACCTTCCACCTGCGCAATGGCATGAAGTGGTCGGATGGCGCTCCCTTCACCGCCGATGACATCATGTTCTGGTATGAGGACATGGCCTCGAACCAGGAGCTTTCGCCGGTCTTCCCCGGCTGGCTCAGCGTGGGTGGGGAGTCGGTGGTGATCGAGAAGGTGGACGACTACACCGTCACCTTCAGGTTCGCCAAGCCCTACGGAATCCTGCTCGAAGTCATGGGCTTCCGCGGCGAGGGCATCCTGGCGCCCAAGCACTATCTCTCCCAGTTCCATCCCACCTACGCCGAGAAGGGCGACCTCGACAAGGCGGTGAAGGATGCGGACTTCGAGGAGTGGTACCAGCTCTTCGCCAACCGCAACGACTACCGCAACAACCCCGACTTGCCCGTCCTCTATGCCTGGAAGGTGGAGACTCCGTTCCCCGGGCAACGTATGGTGGCGGTGCGCAACCCCTACTACTGGAAGGTAGACACGGCGGGCAATCAGTTACCCTACTTCGAGCGGTTAGTGTGCGACCTGGCCGAGAACAACGAAGTGATCATGATGAAGGCCATCGCCGGCGAGGTGGACCTGCAGTATCGCCACATGGGGTTCGCCAACTTCTCCCTGCTCAAGGAGAACGAGGAGGGTGGTGACTATCGGGTCCGCGAGTGGATCGGTGGCCCCTTCCCCTGCATCTACACCAACCAGAGCGCCATGGATCCTGCCCAGCGAGAAGTGCTGGCCACCAAGGACTTCCGGCACGCCCTTTCCTACGCCATCAATCGCGACGAGTGCAACGACCTGTTCTGGCATAGCCTGGCCATCCCTGGGCACCCCTGCGCCGGACCGGGCGATCCCTTCTGGAAGGAGGGTTTCGGCCAGACGGCCATTGAGTACGACCCGGACAAGGCCAACCAGTTGCTCGATAGCATCGGCATGGACCAGCGGGACGGAGACGGTTACCGTCTGCGCCCAGACGGAAAGCGCCTCCAACTCCTCATGGAGGCCTATCCCAGCGAGATGGGAGTGCCCGCCATAGACATCTTCAGCCAGGTGGCCATGTACTGGCAGGAAGTGGGCATAGACGCTCAGGCCAAGGAGATCGAGCGTTCGCTCTGGGGCCAGCGGGTGAGCGCCAACGAAATGGACATGCCTGCCTACGACATTGACAAAATCCTGTGGATGCTGGACCCGGGTTGGTACGTCCCCTATGGGTTCTGCTACTGGGCCGGTGCCTTTGCCCAGTGGCAGGCCAGCGGTGGCCAGGCCGGTGAGGAGCCGCCCGCCGAGATCAGGGAGATCATCGAGTGGTACGACAAGCTGCGTGAGGAGGCCGACCCCGACAAGAGGCTGGAATGGGGCCAGAAGATCCTCGAGCGGCACAACGAGATGATCTACGTTATCGGCGTGTGCAACATTGACCTACAGCCTTGCGTGGTGAAGAACGACCTGGTGAACGTGCTGGAGAACGGCTTGGCCGTGCCGGCGATTCGCCAGGAAGGTCTGACCTGGCCTTTCCAAGTGTGGCGTCGGAGCTAGCCAATCGGCTATGTTGATTCAGCCGGCGGGGCGGGTTAGCTGCCCCGCCGGCTCTTGTCTGGAGGCTCGATGTCCACGCAGCAGGCGTTTCACAGAGGAGTTAGTTGGAGGGTGTCGGTGGCACCGGAGGTGCTAACCGAGTACGCCGGCACCACCCTGCGGGCCTACTACACTGACCCGGAGACCATGCTGGTCACCCAGGAAAGAGCGCGAGAGCGTTTCCTCGAACTCTACGATGTAGACGTTACTCGCCCACACGTGGCTGTGCCGGCCTACATCGGCGCGGCGGCCCTGGGAGCGCACATCCAATATCCGGAGGACAGCTCGCCCATGCTGGCCGATCAGGGCAGGGTTCTGGCCGATGAGAGGGCCGTGCTCGCCTTGCAGCCCGCTGACCCCGCCGGCGATCCCAACTTCCGCCGGATGGAGGATATCCGTCAGTTCATGGCGCGGCGCACCACGGGGCCAGTGCCCATCTCGGCTGGGCAGGAGGGGCCGGTCACCACGGCAGTCCTGCTGCGAGGGGAGCGGTTTCTGGAAGATCTGTACGGGGCCCCACAGTTGGCGCATCGCCTGCTCGAGGTCGTGACAGACACCTTCTTGGCCTACGTGCATCATGCACAGGAGCTCAACAGGGAGCCTGGCGGGGCGGTGGGCATTGCCGATGACTTCGCCGGACTGATATCGCCGGCCATGTGGCCCGAGTTCGTGGCTCCTTACTGGGAGCGCATCTTTGTGGAACTGGGTCCGGGCCGCCGGGTAGTCCACTCGGAATTGATGCGTCCTCAGCATCTGCGCTTCCTGGACGAGATGAAAGTGGATCACTTTGACCCGGGCGCCGACCAGTATCTCACGGGGCCACTGATCAGACAGCAAACCGCGATACCCTTCACTCGCTACCTGCTGCCGGTGGACGATCTACTGCTGACCACCCCGGCGGGCGTGCGGAAACGCTACCGAGAGGAGATGGAGGGCGGAGCTTCGCATATAGACGCCGACGTGAGTGGGCGCGGCATTCCCTACGACAACATCCGCGCCTTCATCGAGGTAGCGAGAGAGTATGAGTAGCTCAGGAGATACGACATGATCATTGACTTCCACCTACACGTCGGCGACTTCCGCCCCACCGGACGCGAGGACCGCGTCCCCATGACCTGGGAGAACCAGATCGCCCGCCTGGACGACGAGGGCATAGACCGGGCCGTCTTCCTGCCCGTCTACAACGCCTCCCCCGAGGGCGCCCCCTTCCCCATGGTCTTCGAGGACCGCAGCTCCGTCCGGGACCAGGTGGTGGATGCCGGACGCTACCCCGACCGCATCATCCCCTTCGGCAACATGGATCCTCGCTGGGGCCCCAACTCCGACAAGACCGACTTCGGCCCCATCCTGGACTGGTTCCAGGAGCATGGCTGCCGGGGGGTGGGGGAGATCACCGCCAACGTCCCCTTCGACGATCCCCGCAACATCAATATGTTCCAGCAACTGGGCGAGCGGGGCCTGCTGGTGACCATCGAGAGCTGCACCTTCGGTCCCGGACACTACGGCTATCAGGACGACCCCGGCCTGCCGCGCCTGGAGCGGCTCCTGCTGGAGGCCCCCGAGACCATCGTCATCGGCCATGGGCCCGGCTTCTGGGCCAACATGGCCCTGGTCCGCACCGTCGAGGAGATGAGCGGCTATCCCAAGGGGCCGGTGCGAGAAGAAGGGGCGGTGGCCCGACTGCTGCGCGACTACCCCAACATGTACGCCGATACCTCCGCCGGCAGCGGCTGGAACGCCCTTACCCGCGACCCCGAGTACGGGGTGGCCTTCCTCAACGAGTTCCAGGACAAGATCATCTTCGGCACCGACGTCTGCTACGCCGATGAGGCGGGGCGGATGCCCCATCTCGAATACCTGAAGCGGCTGCGGACGGAGGGGAAACTGTCCCCGGCCGCCTTCGACAAGATCGCCGCCGGCAACGGGCTGAGACTCCTGGGCACGGAGTGACCATCTGAGCGAACCGGGAGGGCGGGGTGACTAACCTAACCCCCCATACGCATCAAGCTAAGCAACCTCCGGGGGGTTGAGTAGGAGTTGGTGGGTGTTGGGTTGC
>JBBQIE010000172.1:0-5600 GCA_038324625.1 Anaerolineae bacterium
CGACTCCAAGGTGATCCACATCTGCCACAACGTCCTGCCTCATGAGCCCCGCCCATGGGACGCTCCCCTGACCCGCTGGGCCCTGGGACGGTCGGACCTTCTCATCGTCCACTCCCCTTCCGAGGCCCAACGAGCCCGGTCCCTCCTTCCTCAGGCCCGGATAGCGGTGCAGCCGCTCCCTACCTACTCGGCCCTGGTGGAAAACCTGCCTTCCCCCGAGGAGGCCCGAGCCGCCCTCGGGATCCGTGAGGCCAAGGTGCTTCTATTCTTCGGCCTGGTCCGCCCTTACAAGGGGCTGCGCTACCTGCTGGAGGCCCTGGTCGCCGCTTTTCCCGAGCGAGACGTCCGGCTCATCGTCGCCGGGGAGTTCTGGGAGCCGCTATCCTGGTACCAAGACCTGGCCGACCGCCTCGGCATTGGCGACATAGTCACCTGGGTGCCGCGTTATCTGCCCAACGAGGAGCTGAGCGCCTACTTCGGTGCCGCCGACGCCGTCGTCCTGCCCTACGTCGAGGCCACCCAGAGCGCCGTGGCCCAGCTGGCCTTCGGGGCCGGCAAACCGGTCATCACCACCACCGCCGGCGGTCTTCCCGAGGCGGTCAGCCACGAACGCACCGGCCTCCTGGTGCCGCCCGGCGACTCCCTCGCCCTTGCCCAGGCGCTCCGACGCTTCTACCACGAGGACCTGGGGCCCAGCTTGACCGCCAACGTCGTCGCCGACCAGGCCGATCGCTCCTGGGATGGCCTGGTCGCTCTACTGGAGGGAACGGTCGCCGATGCGCCTGGTCTTCCTGCTGCCCCAGAGTCTTGACGACCCCTCGGGCAGCGGGCGCTACTGGCCCCTGGCCAAGGAACTGGCTCGCCTGGGCCACGACGTCACCATGCTGTGCCTACACCCCGACCTGGCCCACTGCCGTCCCCCCACCTTCACCCGTGAAGGGGTGAGAGTGCAGTACGTGGCCCAGATGCACGTCCGCAAGAGCGGGGGCACCAAGAGCTATTTTCCCGCTTGGAAGCTGCCCTGGGTGGCGGTCCGCGGCGCCATGAGCATGGCCCAGGCCCTGCGGCAGACCGAGGCCGACGCCTGCTTCATCGCCAAGGCTCAGCCCATCAACTCGCTGGCCTCACTCTCGCAGCCCCGCTGGTGGCGGGCGGGAAGGGTCCACCTGGACAGCGACGACTACGAGGCTGGCTCCAACAACTTCCAGGGCGCCTGGCAACGCCGGTTGGTGGCCGCGGTCGAAGATAGCGTGTCCCGCTCCGCCTCCGTCATTACCACCAACACCTCCTTCACGGCCCATCGGCTGGGCCGCCTCGGCGTCCCTACCGAGAGGGTCTTCATCGTGCCCAACGGCGTAGACCGGGATCGAGTGCGGTCGGTGCCGGAAGCCCTGCCGGGGGAGCTCCGACAACGACACGGCTTGCAGGATCATCCCCTCATGGTTTACGTTGGCAGCCTCAGCCTCGCCAACCACGCCCTCGATCTGCTTCTGGCGGCCATGGCCCTCGCCTGCCGGCATCGGCCCGACCTACGGTTGGCCATAGTGGGAGGGGGCGAGGACTGCCAACGGCTGAAGGAGATGGCGTCGAATCTTGATCTCGCCGAGCCGGTCCTCTTCGTGGGGCGAGTGGATCCGGTGGAGGCCCTGGCCTGGCTCGGCGCCGCCGATTTGGCGGTGGACCCGGCTCGCGACGATCCCGCCCACCAGGCCCGCGCCCCTCTCAAGCTGGTGGAGGCCATGGCCATGAGCACGCCCTGCCTGACCGCCGACGTCGGCGATCGGATGGCCACTCTGGGGGGCGGCGAGGCCGGCTATCTGGTCCCTGCCGGGGACCCCGAGGCCATGGCCGCCGGCCTCCTGACGGCCCTGGCCCACCCGGATGAGTTGAGAGCCAAGAAGATGGCGGCCACTCGAATCTCGGAGGGCTTCTACTGGGATGAACTGGTACACGGCTGCGTCGAGGCCCACCAATTGAGCCAACCATGAAAACCTGCGCCGTCGTTCTCGCCTGGAACCACGTGGAGGACACTCTCGAGTGCCTGGCCTCCCTCTTCTCCCTGCGTCCGGCCCCGGAGTGGATCGTGGTGGCCGACAATGGCTCCACCGACGGCACCCCCGAGCGCATCCGGGAGAGTTTCCCCCGGGCCCATGTTGTCTCCAGCCTGGAGAACCTGGGGGTGGCCGGCGGCTACAACTTCGGGCTCAAGGCCGGCCTGCCCCAGGGGGCGACGCACGTCCTCATCACCAATAACGACGTGTCTCTGGCGCCGGAAGCCCTGGGGGCTCTGGAATCGGAAGCCCGGGCTCATCCTTCGGTGGGCATGTTCATGCCCAAGATCCATCACTACTACGGGGATCGGAGCCGGCTCTGGTGCGTGGGCGGCCGCTGGCGGCGGTTTCCCCCCGGCGTCAAGATGATGGGCAATGACGCCGAGGACCGTCTGGAGTACTCCCATCCCTTCCCTCTGGAGTTCGCCCCCTCCTGCACCCTCTTCGTCAGCGTGGAGGCCCTCCGGCAGGTCGGCTTCTTCGATGAGGGCTACTTCTTCTATTACGACGACTGGGACTTCTCCGCCCGCCTCCGCCAAGTGGGCTTCGGCATTCGCTTCGTGCCCAATGCCGTCGTCTATCATAAGGTCTCGGTCAGCACCCAGAAGTCGGACAAACCGGCCCGCTGGTGGAACACCATGGGCCAAAGCAGCGTCCGCTTCTATGGCAAGCACAGCAACCCCCTGAGCCTGGCAGCCATGACCGGCTGGTTCGCCCTCCGCGAGACGGCCAAGGGCAATCCCGCCCGCGTCCTTCCCTATCTGCAGGGGGTCCGCGACACCCTGGGCGCCCGTGGCTCCTGAGTCGCTGCCATTCGGCTTCGAGGCGGCGGCCTGCCCCCTCTGCGGAGAGGAGCGCTCGCGAGTGGTCCTCTCCCGCGGCGACCTCAATCTCGACGCCGAGGGCCTATTCACCGTGTGCGAGTGCGTTACCTGTGGGCATCAGTATCTAAACCCCCGGCCCACTCGCGAGCACATGCCCCGGTACTACCAGGGAGACTACGACCAGCACTCCCCAGCCTCCCCTCCGGCCGGCATTCGGGCCCGAGACAAGACCTACGGACACGGCAAGCGCCTGCGGCTGATCGAGCGGTACGTCAGCGGCGGACGGCTGATTGACGTCGGCTGCGGCGCCGGGGGCTTCCTCGTCGCCGCCTCGGCCCGGCACCATTGGGATTGCTTAGGCATCGAGCCCTCCTCATCGGCCGCCGAAGGCTGCCGCCGGCTGGGTCTGGACGTCCTCTCGGCCTCGTGGGAGGAGGCAGACCTCCCCCCAAGCTCGGCCGACGCCGTCACCATGTGGGAGGTGATCGAGCACCTCCACGATCCGGTAGTTGCCGTCCACAAGGCGGCGGAGGTTCTGCGTTCGGGCGGGATTCTGGTGGTCAGCACCCCCAACCGCGACAGTCTGGATGCCCGCCTCTTCGGGGAGACCTGGGTGGGCTACGAGCTCCCTCGGCATCTCCAGATGTTCCGACAGGCTGACCTAGAGGGGCTCATGCGCTCTGCCGGGCTGACCCCGGTGGAGGTGGCCGTTCCCGGAGGTGCCTTCTTCGCCTTCAATACCAGCCTGCGGTTCTGGCTCAGGCACCACCGGCACGGGGATTTCTGGCAGCAGGTCGCCTTCTCCCTTCCGGCTCGCCTGATCGAGTCTCCCCTCTTCTGGCTCCTGGGGAAACTGAGGCTCACTTCCAGCCTCACCACCGTGGGCCGGAAGGACACCTGACTTGGGCATCCTGGCACGGCGGCGATGGTGGGTCTTCGGGGCCGGCCTGATCCTGACCTTGTCCCTGGCCGTGGCCGTCATCGCCCTATCCCGTGACGTTCGGGGCCTCCTCAGCCTGGAACGCCCCCCGCGGCTGGACTTAGTCGCCGTTGCCCTGGGACTGGTAGGCGTCAACCACCTATTGCAGGCCACCCTCTGGCACTTCTTCGCCCGAGATCTCCTGGGGCCACGGGATCCGCTTCCCGACATCCTTCGCTACAGCCTCGCCGGCCTGACCCGCAATCTGCCCGCCGCCTTCTACTGGTCCACCGGCACCCGGGTCCTCCTCTATCGCGAGGACGGCCACGCCGCCTTCGCCGGCCTGGCCACGGGAGTGGAGCTGTCCCTGCAGATGATCGCCGGGGCCGCGGTGGCCGTCGCCCTCCTCGCTTGGCCTTGGGGAACAGCCGCCGCGACTCTCCTCCTCGCCCTGCCACTGCTGGTTCGGTCGAGGTCGTTCCGGGGTCAATCGAAGGCGATTTCGGGCCTGACCCGCCGGTGGCCGGCTCTGGTCCAGTCCCTTCAGAGCCTTTCGCGGCTTTCCCAACGCACTCTGGTCTGGTCCCTAGGCCTTTACTGCGTCATGTGGCTGCTCGGGGGTCTCTTCCTCCAGAGCCTCGTGGCGGCCGTCGGCGCTCCCATGCCGCCTGCGGCCCGACTCTATGGACTCTGGGTGGCTGCCTCCCTGGCCGGGATGGCCGGCTCGGTGCTCTTGGGGGGCCTGGGGGTCCTTCGGGAGATCACCCTCACTGGCCTGCTCGCCCCGGCCCTGGGTCTGCCGGCGGCCACCCTGCTCTCGCTCTTGACTCGCGCCTGCCTCATTGCCGGTGGGTGGCTTTGGGGACTGCTCGCCGCCGGGGCCTGCCGGCTTATCGCCATGAAAAGGGGAACGCCATGAGAGACCTAGTGGGGCTAGTGCCCGCCGCCGGCGCCGGTACCCGCGTCGCCCCCCTGCCCTCCAGTAAGGAGCTCTTCCCCATCGGCTTCACCTGGAGAGAAGTGGAGGGCTCCGCCAAGCTCTCCCCCAAGGTGGTCAGCGAGTACCTCATCGAGGGGCTGATCCGGGGTGGCGCCTCGCGCCTCTTCCTGATCGTGAACTCTACCAAGGCCGACATCCTCCGCTTCTATGGCGACGGTAGCCACCACGGGGCCGGGATCGCCTACCTGGTCCAGGAGCGACCGACCGGAATGCCGGCGGCGCTCGATCTGGCCCGGCCCTGGATATCGGGCGCCACCGTCCTCTTCGGCATGCCCGACACCATCATCCGCCCCCCCGATGCCTTCGCCGTGCTCCTGGCCGCCCAGGACCAAATGCAGGCGGATCTCACCCTGGGCCTCTTCCGCACCCGGGAGCCCTGGCGTTTCGGCATGGTCGAGTACGACCGCGATCACCGGCTGGTCCGCTGCGTGGACAAGCCGCGGTCCAGTGACCTGGAGTACATGTGGGGCATCGCCTGCTGGGGACCGGCCTTCACCGAGTACCTGGGGCAGTTCGTCGCTGAGGCTTCAGGGAGGCAGGAGATGCTGCTTGGGGACGCCTTCAACCGAGCCGCCGCCTCCGGCCTGCGGGTTGGCTGCCTGCCCTTCCCGGAGGGCGATTACTTGGATGTGGGCTCCCCGGATGACCTGCTGGCGGCGGCCATCCGCTTCTGCCGGCACCCTGGGGAACCCTGAGATCGTCCAACCGGTCGTGAATCGGCTCCAAGATGGGCTAATACCACGAAAGTGGTATTGACCCTGGCCCCTTAGAGGACTAGATTAGGTTGGAAGCTAGGCTGAAAAGCC
>JBBQIE010000173.1:0-5591 GCA_038324625.1 Anaerolineae bacterium
CCCAATTACCACGGCTATCACCTGCACGACTCGGCGGCCTTGGAGCTGGTGCGACAAGCGCAGGATGCGGGGCTGCCGGTCATTATCACCATGCGTATGCAGGACGAGCGGTCGCACCACTGGCGAATGCTGGTGGAGCCCACCCCGGTGGAGGAGGTGCGCTTCCTGATGCGGGAGTTGCCGGGGGGGAAGTACCTTCTGAGCCAATGCACCCTTCCGGAGGCGATGGCGCTCCTGCCGGAGTTCGACCGGCTGGAGGACGGGGGATGGGAGATGTCCTACAAGCCGCCGGCCTTCATGGTGGAGAAGGTGGTGCAGGAGGCGGGGCCGGAGCGGATGCTGTACGGGTCCGGGGCGCCGCTGCAATACCCGGAGGCGCTGCTGCTTCCCATCCAGGAGGCGGACGTGAGCGATGAGGCCAAGGCGATGATCCTGGGCGGGAATGCCCGCCGCTTGTTCGGGTTGGGAGGCTGAGATGATAGTTGACGCGCACGCGCATCTCGATCTGGGCCCGAACGCGGTCATCGAGACCATGCTGGACCGAGATCTGGTGGACGTGGTGGCCCTGAGCTCCCTCAAGGGAGGGGCCTTTCCCACCCTCGGTCACCTGCGGGAGTCCAACGACAACGTCTTGCAGTGGATGGAGCGGTATCCTGGCCGGGTGGTGGGCTTTGCCTACGTCAATCCCCGCCTGGGGGATGAGGGAGTGCGGGAATTGGAGCGCTGCCTCGACGCCGGGATGAAGGGCGTGAAGCTCTGGATATCGGTCCTGGCCGACGACCCGCGGGTAGACCCGCTGATGGAGGTGGCGCAGTCCCGGGGGGCGGTGGTTCTGGCCCACGCTTGGGTGAAGACCACCGGGCAGTTGGCCTTCGAGAGCCGTCCCGAGCACGTGGCCAACCTGGCCCGCCGATTCCCCCAGGGGCGTTTCATGTTGGCCCACTTCGGGGGCGAATGGGAGACGGGGGCCAAGGCGGCCAGAGACTGTCCCAACCTATGGGTGGATACCAGCGGCAGCCTCGCGGAGATGGACATGACCGAGGTGCTGCTGCAGAGCGTCGGCGTGGAGCGAGTGCTCTTCGGCACCGACAACAGCAACTTCCACTACTGCCTGGGGAAGATACAGGGGGCGAGGCTGAGCGACCGGGAGCGGGAGATGATCCTGTCGGGGAATGCCCGGAGCCTGTTCGATCTGTGAGGTTGACCGGTATCAAGGGTGCATTTCGGTTTGGGGGCGGAAGCGCCGCGGGCCCGGCTGGGATCGAGTAAGGGCGCGGAAACCGTGCCCCTACGAGGTGGCTATGGATTGCCGTCGGTTCTGCCCCCGTTCTGAAATGCACCCGATATCAACGATTGCTGGCGACGACCGCGGCAATATGGTAGAATTGGTTTGTCATACAGTAGCGAATTGGTTTCGCCCCGTATTTAGAACCCTTGTTGCGGTTGTGGTGACCTTGGGTCGGCCGGCGCTCGCCGGACGGCCTTACGATTCAGTGTGGAGGAGAGACGATGATGCGGGATTCAATGAGCCGCGTTGTGAGCCGCCGACGCCTTCTGGGCACCGGGCTCGCCATTGGCGGCGCCGGGGTGCTGGCCGCTTGCGGGGCCACGCCGACTCCGCAGGTGGTGGAGAAGGTGGTCAAGGAGACGGTAGTCGTCACCCAAGAAGTGGAGAAGGTGGTCAAGGAGACCGTTGAGGTCCAGACCACGGTGGTGGTGGAGAAGGAGATCACCGCTGCTCCCTCATCCTTGAGCGGCGCCATCAAGATGTGGGTCTTCCCCATGGGGGAGAATGACACCGAGAGCATCTGGAACCCTCTGACCGCTCGGTTCAGGCAGTCCTACCCCGATGTACAGCCCAACATCGAGTTGCTTCCCTGGGGTGGGCGCCGTGAGAAGATGCTCACCGCCTTTGCCGCCGGTGAGCCCCCCGACCTTGCCTACGTCAACACGGACACCCTCTCCCTCTTCGGCACCAACGACGTCCTGGTCCCGCTGAATGACATCATCCCGCAGGAGACCTGGGATGATCTCTATGGCAGCCTCGTGGGTGGGTTGTCGTGGGAAGGCAAGCCGGTGATGTTCCCGGCCCTGCTCATCGGGACTGGGCATATCTACAACAAGGGCCTGTTCACGGAGATCGGCTGGGACCCGGAGAAACCCCCGGCGACTTGGGACGACGTGCGTCAGTTGGGTGCGGACTCCAAGGCCAAAGGTTACTTCGCCACTGAGTGGAATACCACCGACTGGGGCAACTGCTGGGTGAGCATGCTCTGGCAGGCCGGCGGGAACGTCTACAGCGAGGACCTGACCAAGGTTCTCCTCGATTCCGACGCGGCGTTCGAGACCCTGACCTTCGCCACCGATTTGTTCGAGAACGACTGGGTGCCCAAGGAAGGGGCCCTGGGGTCGGAGCAAGAGGCTTCCGCCAGCCCGGTCAACTACTGGATCGAGGGCAAGTCCACTATGAGTGGATGGGGCAACCCGGATATCACCACCAATACTCAGGACCAGAACCCGGATATAGACTTCGGCCTGGTGCCGGTGTGGACGAATAAGCGCCAGGTACAGCTTGGCGGCGGCGGCTGCTGGGGCGTATTCCGGAACGGCCCGTCACCTGAGGCCACCGCGGCCTGGCTCAACTGGCTCATCGAGCCCGAGCAGCAAGGGTTCTACGGCTCGGTCACCGACTTCGCTCCCCCTCGCAAGTCCGCGTGGGACTACTGGGCGGCGTCGCCAATGGCCAAGAAGTTCGTCGAGATGCGCATCAATCTCGTGGAGATGAATCAGGATTCCTCCTACTTCTGGCAGGAAGGCAAGATCACCTGTGCGCCTTACTTCCAGGCGGCCGTTCTCGGCTACCAGTCCGTGGAAGAGGCCCTGGCGGGATGTCAGGCCGACTTGCAGGCTATCGTGGACGAGTGGAACGCCAAGCGCTCCTAGGGAGCGGCGGGCTCTGAAACGTGAATCCTAGCGACCTGGCCCCGCGGGGCCAGGTCGCTAGGGTAACCGGCTCCGATCGTCCCGGAGGAGGGGGAGAAGATCTTGAGTGAGCAAACCATGACCGCTCCGCGGGCCACGCTGGTCCAGCCCAAGAAGCACTCACTGCGAGCGCGCCTGGGCAAGGCCTGGCCCTGGTACCTGTTCATCGCCCCCAATGTCCTGACCTTTCTCGCCTTCACCCTTTTCTCGTGGATCTTCCTCGTCTACCTGAGCTTCCAGGACTGGAACCTGCTCGGGGCCCGCGAGTTCGCCGGCCTGGAGAACTACGCTCGGATGCTGGACGACCGCATCCTGAAGAAGGCCTTATTGAACACCGCCCAGTACGTGGTGATGTTCGTGGTTCCCGCCCTGGTGGTGTCCTTGGGCCTGGCCACCCTGGTCAATCAGCGGTTGCGGGGGATGTACCTGTTTCGGGCCCTGTACTATCTGCCCGTGGTTACCTCCATTGCCGTTCTCGCCATCATCTGGAAGTTCATCCTCGTTCCCCGGCCGGATGGCATCGCCAACTACTTCCTAGGACAGATCGGGATACCTCCTCAGGAATGGTTGCTCGACATAAGGCTGGCCCTGCCGTCCATCACCGTGATGCAGATCTGGTCCACCATGGGCTATTACATGGTGCTATGGTTGGCGGGGTTGCAGGGCATTCCCGAGGAGATGTACGAGGCGGCGCGGATTGACGGGGCCGGCCGGTGGCAGTCTTTCCGGTTCGTTACCCTGCCCATGCTAAAGCCGACCACCATTTTCCTCTCTCTCATCGCCGGCATCGGGGCCTTCCAGATGTTTGGCCCACCCTACATGCTCACGGGTGGGGGACCGGTACACGCCACCACCACCATGGTGTACTACATCTGGCAGCAGGCGTTCAACCGCTACCGCATGGGCTACGCCGCCAGCGTGTCGCTGCTTCTGTTCATCATCATCCTGGCAGCCTCGCTGGTGCAGAGGAAGTACATGCGCTGGTCCGAGTCCATCTTCTGAGGCATAAGGAGAGCAACGTGGCAGTGGCAACCCATGCCAGGAAGCAGGATACCGAGCGTCGAGTGCGTTCCATCATTCGCTCGATCCTGGTCTACATCTTGCTCCTGTTCATCGCGGTGGCGACCGTCGGCCCCTTCCTGGTGATGGTGTCGGCCTCGCTGCGGCCCAACTTCAGCTATATGACCTTTCCCATCAGCCTGATCCCCCCGGATCCGGGGATTGATAACTACATCCGCCTGTTCAATCAGACGGCCATCGGGCGGTGGATCTTCAACAGCGTTTTCGTCTCCGGCACCGTGACCCTGCTCCAGGTCATCACCTGCTCGCTGGCCGGGTACGCCTTCGCCCGAGGGGAGTTCCCCGGGCGGGACGCCATCTTCCTGATCTTCCTGGGCACCCTGATGATCCCCTCGACGGTGACCATCGTGCCCCTGTTCCTGATCCTCTCTCGCCTGAAGTGGGTGGACACCTACGCCGCCCTCATCATCCCGGCGGCCACCTCCATTTTCGGCACCTTCTTGCTGCGGCAGTACTTCCTGAGCATACCTCGGGACTACGACGAGGCGGCTCTGATTGACGGGGCCAACAAGCTGCAGATCTACCGCATGGTGATTCTGCCGTTGGGCAAGCCGGCCCTGGCTACTTTAGCCACCCTTACCTTCCTCGGGCAGTGGAACGCCTTCCTCTATCCCCTGATCGTCACCACCAAGACTTCCATGCGTATCCTGACGGTGGGTTTGGCGACGATGGTGGTGCAGGAAGGAGGGGCGGGGGTGCAGATGGCCGGTGCCACCCTGACGTTTACTCCCACGTTCCTGATCTTCCTGTTCATGCAGCAGTACGTGGTCCAAGGGATCGCCTTGAGCGGGGTGAAGGGCTAGTTACGTTTGACGGCACCACAATCACAGAGCAATCTTGGCTCCGGCGGTCACGCCGGAGCTTTTTTCTGGGAGGGACGAGGTGGAGCGATTGCGCTTGGGTTACGTCGGCGCGGGGTTCATGGCCCAGAAGGTCCACTTGCCCAACTTCAGCCTCATACCGGAATGCCAGGTGACGGCCCTGGCGGAGGTCCGGCCCCGACTGGGGGAGGAGGTCCGCCGCCGGTTCGATATCCCCCGGCTCTACCCCTCGCACCGGGAGCTGATCGAGGCGCCCGAAGTGGAGGCGGTGGCGGTATCGGCCGACTTCGCCATCCAGGGGGAGGTGGCCCGCGAGGCCCTGGCCGCCGGCAAGGACGTCTTCATGGAGAAGCCCATGGCCGTCTCCCTGGAGCAGGCCGATCGCATCCTGGCCGCGGGACGAGAGACGGGTGCCCGCCTGATGGTGGGCTACATGAAGCGCTACGACGCCGGGAACGAGCTGGCCAAGGAGCGGGTGACCCGGTTCCGAGAGAGCGGGGAGCTGGGGAGAATCACCTACGTGCGCGCTCACGGCTTCTGCGGTGACTGGATCAACGGCCTGGACGCGCCCATGAACGTCACCGACGAGCCCAAGCCGGTGACCGAGAGTCGAGGCCCGGCCTGGCTGCCGCCGGAGTACCTTCCCACCTACCTGGGCTATCTGCAGCAATATACCCACAACCTGAACCTGATCCGTTGGTTCCTCGA
>JBBQIE010000174.1:0-5590 GCA_038324625.1 Anaerolineae bacterium
AGTGACACCCTGATGGCCATCAAGGTAGGGGTGATCGGCGCCGGACGCATGGGCCAGGAACACATGCGGCGCTTGAGCCGAATCGAGAGCGCCAATATCGTCGCGGTGGCCGACGTGAACGCGGACCTGGCGCGGGCGCAAGCGGAGCCCCTGGGAGCCGTGGCCTACTCTGACCCACGGGAGATGCTATCGTGGGCCGACCTGGACGCGGTGGTGATTGCCACGCCCGGCCACCGGCACTGGGAACACGTGGCACTGGTGGTCGAGGCCGGGTTGGCGATCCTGCTGGAGAAGCCGGTGGCCATCCTAATGGACGATGCCCTGGCTATCCGGGAGATGGTCACCCGGTCCGGGCTGATCACCGCCGTGGGCTACCAGTGGCGCAACCTCGATATAACTCGGGTGGCCAGATCCGAGTTGGCCGGTCAGCCGGTGACCATGGCCAACGGCCTTTGGTACTGGACCACGCCCTTGGTCTCCTGGATCGCCGATCGGGACCAGGCCGGGGGACAGATCGTGGACCAGATCACCCACCTCTTCGACCTCATGCGCTACCTGGTGGGGGAGGTGAGCACGGTGTACGCTCGCTACTCCGACCGGGCGCGCGGCGGCCAACCAGGGTTCAACAACTGGGATGCGTCGGCGGTGGTGTTGGAGTTCGAGAATGGGGCGGTGGGGGCGGTGAACGCCTCCTATGCTCTGTCCGCCGACTGCCCGGTCCCGGTGACCCTGGATGTTATCGCTAAGGACCTCTTGGTGCGGATCACCTCCAGCCAGGTAGAGGTGCATCGGCCCAGGGAGACCCGGATACAACGGTCCTCCGGCACCTGGGGCTTGGACTTGGACCGCGCTTTCGTGGAGGCCGTGGCCACGGGAGACCGGTCGGGGATCCTGTGCGACGTGGCCGAAGCCACGGCCAGCCTGGCGGTGTCGCTGGCGGCCAACCGGAGCGCCGAGAGTGGGCGGCCGGTGTCGGTGAAGGAGCTGCTGGGCTAGATATCATAGGGACGGCAGGAGTCGGCATTTGTCCAGATCGAGTGACGATGGCGCCGGGAACCGATCGCGCAATCCCTCCGGGCGGGCTGGGTTCATCCGCCAGTACAATCGCTGGCTGATCGCCAACCTGCTTCGCCGGGAGGGACCGCTGTCGCGCACCGACCTGGCCGGCCGGCTGGGGCTGTCGCCGCCTGCAGTCTCTCGCATCGTGGGGGGCTTGGTAAGCGAAGGGTACGTGCGCGAGACGGGCCTGGCCAACACCGCCGTCGGTCGGCGGCCGCGACTCTTGGACATCCGGGCGGAGGCCGGATGCGCTCTCGGAGTGGACCTCCGCCGGGTCAATCAGGTTGAGGTGGGGCTGGTGGATATCCAGGGGCGGCTACTGCTCAGCCGGTCGGCCCGACTGGAGTCAACCAGTCCTTCCGCGGTGGTGGATACCGTGGGCCATTTGTTTGAGGCGGTCCTAGCAGAGGCAGGCGAAGATCTCCCTCGACCCATGGCCGCCGGGTTGGCGTGCCCTGGGGTGATCAACTTCGAGGACGGCAGCATCGAGTACTCGGCCCACCTGGGCTGGCGGGACGTGCCTATACGGGACCGGCTGCATGAGCGACTTGGCCTCCCCATCTTCGTTGACACCGACTGCAACGCTCCGGCCCTGGCCGAGTCCTGGCTGGGAGCGGGGGCGGCGGTGAACGACATGGTCTACCTGGCCCTGGGGCCGGGACTCGGCATCGGGATGGTCATCGGCGGCTCGATCTACCGGGGAGCGTCGGGGGTAGCCGGGGAGCTGGGGCACACGGTGATCCAGATCGAGGGTGGGCGGACTTGTCGCTGCGGCTATACCGGATGCGTCGAGACCCTGCTTTCGGAGGAGGCAGTGGTGGAGAGCGCTCAGGCCGAGGCCGCCGCCCACGGTGGAGCCCTGCGGGGCATGGCGCCCCTGAGCGTCGCCGATGTGTTCGCTGCCGCTGAAGCAGGGGATGCCGTCGCCTCGAGAGTGGTAGAGCGCGTGAGCGGCTATCTGGCGGTGGTGGTGACCAACGTTCTCACACTCCTGAACCCCGAGCTGCTGGTGCTCGACGCCTACCCGGGGTCGCAGGACGCACTGCTTCCAGTCGCTCAGCGGGCGGCCGCGGAATGCGCGCTGCCGCTGGTCGGTCGAGGGGTCCGGATCGAAGCACCCAGCCTGGGCGACAAGACCGTCCTAGTGGGGGCGGCGATGCTGGTGATGGAGCGGTTCTGGCAGGCGCCGGTGTTCGACATCAGCACCAGCTATCAGGGCCTGGCCGGCACCCGCAGCATCGGCCGGTCCTTTCCGGCTTCACAGGACTAGGGCGAGTGTGGCTTCCAGAACCTCGAAAGAGCGTTTGCCAGGGTATGTGAACGCCGGTACAATGGCTCGACGGAAACGACCGCGGAGAGCTGCCGAGTGGCTTCGGCGGTTCCCTTGGAGGATGAAATGCCCGCGACTACTGCCTGGAAGGAACGACGCGCCACTGTAGACTCGATGGACCTCGAGTTGGGGAAGCGAACCCGCCTGAACCGACTTCTGTATGGACATGGTCTCAAGAACGGGACCCTGCTCCTGTTGCCCATTGACCAGGGCCTCGAGCATGGGCCGATTGACTTTTTCTCCAACCCGGACTCGGCCGATCCCGACTACGAGGCCCGATTGGCCCTCGAGGGCAACTACAACGGCATCGTATATCACATCGGGGTGGCCAAGAAGCATATGCGTGAGTACGCCGGTCACTTGCCTTTGATCCTGAAGATCAACGGTAAGACCACTGTCCCCTCCGATGCCGAGGCTTTCTCTCCTATGGACGCCTCGGTTGAGGATGCGGTACGGATCGGCGCCGATGCCGTCGGTTACACTCTCTACGTCGGCTCGCCGGCTCAGGACCGGGACATCGCCCAGATGATGCAGGTGCGGCAGGACTGCGACCGCTGGGGGATGCCTCTCATCGTCTGGTCCTATCCCCGAGGGGCGGCCATCGAGGCCAAGGGCGGAAGGGACAGCATCTACGCCATTGACTACGCTGCTCGGGTGGCGTCGGAGCTGGGCGCCGACATCGTCAAGCTCAACGTCCCCGAGTACGACGCCGCCAAGTCGAGCTTGTATCCGAAGCCGTACGATAAGCTCGACCTCAGCTATTCCGAGGGCGTGGCCAAGGTGATCCAGTCCGCCGGCAGGACCATGGTCCTGTTCTCCGGCGGGAGCAAGCTCAGCGACGAGGACCTTCTGGCCAAGGCCCGCTGCGCCATGGAAGAGGGGGCCACCGGCCTCATCTTCGGGCGCAACATGTGGCAGCGGCCCCTAGAGGACGGCCTGGCGATCACCCGCCGGGTTCAGGAGATGATGGCCGACTTCGGTCTCTAGCCTTTTCCGGGTCTGCCTGGAAACAGAAGAGCAGTACGGGGATCACACCCGTACTGCTCTTTCTTGTGGCCCAGGCTGTCGCCGACACTACGGGGGATGCGACGAGCCGCCGTTTGCGTATCTGGTGGCAGCTCGTAGGGGCACCTCGTGTTCGCCCGAGTCGCCCAGGGCGAATACGAGATTCGCCCCTACGGCGCACAGTCAGGGGCCGGGAACACCCCGCGCTCAGGTGCTGGGTTGTCAGCGAAATTGGGGCAGGTACTCGGCCTCGGCCATGAACAGCTCATCCACCATGTCGGCGATCTGGGCGAGGGTGAGCATCGAGGCTGTGAGTGGATCGAGGGCGACGGCCATCCGGGCGAGGTCGCGGTCACCGGTCAGGGCCGCCTCCGCTGCCAGCTCCTGGACGTTGATGCTGGTGCGGTTGAGGGCCGCCAGTTGTGGCGGCAGGTCCCCGACGAAGCAGGGATGCAGGCCGGCGTTGTCCACCAGGCAGGGGACCTCCACGCAGCACCCCGGCGGTAGGTTGGTGATGAGGCCGGTGTTGGCCACGTTGCCGTTGATCCGCGCCGGCACGTTAGTCTCCATGGCGTTGATGATCTCAATGCCGTACTCGTGAGAACGATTGATCTCGACCGGCTCCAGGCCGGCGATCTGCCGCTCGACCTTCTCATAGTGAGGTTGCCAGCCGCTCTTGCAGATATCCAGGTAGTCCCATCGGGGGGTGACGTACTTCTCGACCAGCCCCGGGTCCTGGCGGAAGTAGGGGATGTACTCGGACATGTGATGGCTGGACTCGGTGACGAAGTAGCCGAAGTGCCGCATGATCTCGAAGCGGACTTTGTCCTGGGCGTAGATAGTCGGATCGGCCAGGGCTTGGCGCAGAGCCGGGTAGGCATCCTCGCCCTGGCGCTCGAAGCGCAGGAACCAGGCCATGTGGTTGATCCCGGCCACCCAGTAGGCCATCTCGGATAGAGGGGCTCCGATGAAGCCGGCCAGACGCTCGGCCGTCCCTTGAACGCTGTGGCAGAGGCCGACGTTCTTGATGGCCGTGGCCCGGCTCACCCCGCGGCAGTTGATGGCCATGGGGTTGGCGTAGTTGATCAGTAGGGCGTCGGGGCAGCGGCGCTCCATCTCCTCGGCGATGTCCACCAGCACCGGCACCGTACGCAGGCCGCGGAAGACTCCGCCGGGGCCCAGGGTATCGCCCACCGTCTGGTCAATGCCGTACTTCCTGGGGATGCTGACGTCCATCTCGAACGCCTGGAGGCCGCCCACCTGGATCATGCTGATGACGTAGTCGGCGCCGTCGAGGGCCTCGGAGCGGTTCAGAGTGGCCTCCACCCGACCGCCGGCTCCCTGCTGAGCCATCATCTTCTCGGCGAGGGCGGCGATCAGCTCCAGGCGTTCGCGATTGACGTCCATGAGGGCCACCGTAGTGTCGGTGAGCTCCGGGTAGGAGAGAAGGTCCGCCAGCAGGCGGCGGGCGAACACCACGCTTCCCGCGCCGATCATTGCCACCTTAGCCATCAACTCCGCCTCCTCGTGCTTACTATGCCTGAAGAACGGGGGCATCGTACAGCGTTCGGCCCTTCGGTGACAAGGCCACGGGCCGGTGCTCCGGCGGAAGCCTCATGGCACACAAGTTGCAGATTCCCAGTGGCGAGCTGGTGCGCTGGTGGGAATGAAGGCTCCGCGAGGTAAGACCGAGTGACGCAGGGCACGATCTATGACACCTTGGATCGGCGAGTGGAGGACCTGGCTACCCTCCCCGGGGCTGCCGTCCGACTGATGGAGCTCTGCTCCGATCCCGATGTCAAGATCGCGGACCTGGCGGTCATCATCGAGGGCGACCAGGCGGTGGCAGCGCGCATCCTGCGCTTGGCCAACTCCGCTTACTACGGTCGGGCCGCCACCGTATCCACCATTAGGGATGCGGTGATGGTCCTGGGGCTGGAGGCGGTCAGGGCCCTGGGCCTGAGCATCGGGATCTTCTCTGTGTTCGGAGCCCCGAAAGCGGAGTACCGGGATGATCTGGAGCGTCTTTGGCAACACTCGATTGGGGTGGCGCTTTGCTCCCGGGACATCGCCCGTCGGCTGAGCCTCAGAGAACGCGAACGGGCGTTCGTCGCCGGCTTATTGCACGATATCGGCCATCTAGTCCTATTGCAGTACCTGCCGGATCGCTACCTGCCCGTGCTCGCCGGGCTCGGT
>JBBQIE010000175.1:0-5585 GCA_038324625.1 Anaerolineae bacterium
GTGCTGATGGGTAGGTCGGCCTGCACCAGCGCCCGCATCTCCGCCTCGATGGCGGCCACTTGGGTCTCGGTCAGCGGGGGGCGATCGGAGGTGGTGCAGAAGAAGCCGTTGCCGGTGATGGAGTGCTCGATGCTTACCGGCACGTCGGGGAACAATCGGCGGCAAGCGACCACCAGCACCAACGACAGGGAACGCTTGTAGGCCCGCATTCCCTCGCTGGTGGTGAGGTCCAGGGGCAGCACCGCGGCGTCTCGCCCGGGGATGATCCTTAGGTCGGTGAGTTTCCCCTCCAAGAGGACGGCCGTGACCGGAGAGGCCACGTCGGAGTGCTTATCTTCCCATACCTGAAGGTACTCCTCCAGGGAGACGTTCTTGGGACCGCCGAGGACGGCCCCGTCGGGGAAGGTAAGGCGCACATCCTCTCGGGGTATGGAGGGGACAACGCCGGCGACGGTCATCGGGGTGCCTCAGGCGAGCCGTGGGTCAGGGACTGCACCCGGCGCTAGCCGGCGGCCATGGCGGAAGCATGAATCTCCTCCGCCTCGTCGGCATGGTCAAGCAGCGCCTGTAACTGGTGAGCCTCCAGCCGAGCCACACCGATGACGCTGTCGGCGGCGCCGTAGTACACCTGGATGTCCGATCCGGAATAGGCCTGACCGCAACTGAAGACCACGTTGGGCACGTCGCCGTACAACTCCCAGCCCTCTACCGGCTCGAGGATGGGGTCATCCTGACGGATCAGGGTGCGGGAGGGATCGTCCAAATCCAACACGGCGATGCCCAGTCGGTACACCCGACGCTCGTCCACCCCGTGGTAGATCACGACCCAGCCCTGTTCGGTGAAGATGGGGGTGCCGGCGGCGCCGATGCGCCAAGAATCCCAGAGGCCGGGGCGAGTGCGCATGATGATCTGGTGGTCGGTCCAGTGCAGGAGGTCGTCGGAGTAGGTGATCCAGATATGGGGAGGACGCCGGTGCAGCATGGCGTAGCGCCCCCCAATCCGCCGCGGGAAGAGGACGTGGTCCTTGTTGTTCTCGTCCGGCAGCACGATTCCCAGCCGCTCCCAGGAGATCAAGTTGGTGGAGCGGGCTAAGGCGGCCCGAGTGCCGTGTCTGGAGTATCCGGTGTAGGTGAGGTAGAAAGCGCCTTCCAGCTCGGTGATGCGCGGGTCCTCGACCCCTCGTTCCTCGAAGGGCTCCCGGGGTGCCAGCACCGGGGCATCCAGACGCATCCATCTCAGTCCGTCCTGGCTGACCGCGTAGCCTATGCTCGATATGAGGCTAGGGTCTACCGCCCGGTACAGCATATGGTACAGGCCGTTGGCCTCGGCCACGGCAGCATTGAAGACCGATCTGGCTTCCCAGCGGTGCTGCGGGTTCGGCTCCAGCACCGGATTGCCGTGGTACCGGGTTAGCTCAACGTATCTGGGCGTCACTGCCATGTCTCCTCATGAGTCTTGGCTTCTTCGTCATCCGGTAGAATGCCACCCTGTCCGAACCGTCTCCTCCCCTCGGTCCTATCGTTATCGGCCCAGTCCTCATTAATCTTTCGTTAACATTATTCCGGTTCGCGGCAGCTAGTGCAATCTTGAGCTTGACCGGGCCTCTTGCTTCCTTGTCTGCCCATCAGGCTAGCAAGTCCCGCGCCAACGCCCTCGGTCGCGGAGTCCTAAGTTCCTGCAATAGTACTATCGGCAGAAGCGGCGGGAAATTGAGGGCTGTGGCGATGGAACCTCGGCTCCACCGCATCGGGGGAATTGTGGTGACGAGGCGTAGCTGAGATATCATGGGCCGGTTTGCATCCCCGGCGGCGCGTCTGGGGAAAGCCGGCATTGGGGTAGGTGGTGATTGGCGGCACTGATCGGAACGGTACTGGCCTTCGTGGCCTTTGGGGTAGTGCTGAAGCTGGCCGACGTCTACGGCCTGGCTCCCACTCCGGTGGCCGCCGTGAACTACGCTTTCGCCTCCTTGGTGTGCGGCTACCAACTGACGCGATCCCCAGAATCCCTAGGCGGGCCCGCCGTCTGGGCCCTGGGTGTGGTAGCGGGTGTCGCCTTTGTCGCCGGCTTCTACGTAAACTACTGGGCCATTCGCCGGGTGGGGCTCTCCTTGGCGCAGCCGGTGGTCAGCATCTCGGTGGTGGTTCCCATCATCGCCGCGATCGTTTTCTGGCATGAGGTTCCTGCCCCGGCCCAGGTATTGGCCATCGCGCTGGCCTGTCTGGCCCTGGTGCTGCTGGGCTCGGCGAACGGCAAATCCGGGGAGGCAGGTGCCGGCACGAGGGGAGCGGGGGTGGCACCCCTTCTTGCCCTGCTCTTCGGGCTTCAGGGAGTGGTGTCAATCGCCCCCAAAGCAGTGGAGGAGTTCGGTTTCGGGGGATACCGCTGGGGGTACCTCACGGTTCTCTTCACCACGGCGGCGGTGGGGGCGGGGGTTCGTTGGCTCCAGACCCGTGATCGCCCAGCCCCGATGTCTCTGGTGCTCGGCATCGGCTTCGGCACCGCCAACATCGCCGGCACTACCCTGCTACTGGCGGCCTTGGCGGCGCTGCCGGCGGTCATCGTCTACCCGGTGACCAGTGTGGGCTCGATGGTGGTGGCCAGCCTCCTGGGCATAGTGGTGTGGTCGGAGAGGCCGGGACGGCGAGCTCTGGTCGGCATCGCCCTGGCCATCCCGGCCGCGGTGCTGCTCAGTACCTGACTTCAGCCGGCGATCAGCTTCTTGATGTGGGTCAGGCTCTGGCCGGCGCAGGCGTCCAGGCTCTGGAGGCTGCCGCCCCCGCGGATGGGCCAGCACATCTCGTAGGCGACGTAGCCATCGAAGCCGCCTTCCCTCAGGCCGCGGAAGAAAGCCTCGTAGTCAATGAAGCCGTCGCCCATGGGGACCATGCGCAGCCCGTCCGGCTGCAACCGTTCGTAGTTGGATAGCGGCGCCACCAGGTGCCACCGAGGGTGCTTGACATAATCGGCAACCGTGGTCTGCACCATACGGGGGGCCAGCCGTCGGGCCCAGTAGTACAGGTCACTGTCGTGCATGGCGATGCTCCAGGCATCGAACATAGCCTTACAGTTAGGGTGACCGACGTCATCGAGGAAGTCCTCGTAGGACTCGGCGCTCACGCCGATGTCGTGGTGGTTCTGCACCCCGAGGGTGATGCCATACTCGGCGGTGATGGCGGCCGCCTCTTTGACCGCGTCCACGCATAGGTTCCACTGGGCGCCGTAGGCCAACTCGTCGGTGAAGTAGCCGGTGAAGACGCGCATGATCTTGGCGCCGAGGATCTCGGCGAACTCGGCCAGGCGCTTGAGATAGGCCAGTTGCATCTCGACGAAGGGCACTTCCCGGCTCTGGAGACCACCGGTGAAGTTAGTGTAGGCGGCCACGGTGGAGATCTCCACCCCTAGGTCGTCGGCCATCTTCCGCAAGGCCCGAACGTCGTCCAGACTATAGTCGGCGATGGAGAGGTGAGGGCGCTTGCCCATGACCTCCACCGCCGGGTAGCCTAGTTCCTTGGCCTTCTTCAGAGCTTCGGGCAGCGTCAGACGATGCTGGCCCCAGAAGCCGCCATAGCTTACCGTAAACAGCGCGGGAATCATGATCGCACCTACCTCCCCAGGATCTTCTTGTGTGGAACTGACCATCGCCCTTGGTGTCGGGCTGCTGCCGGTCCCCATGCCGATGCCACGCGGGCGCTGACGAAGAGCCTCCGACACCGCCGAGTGGCCGCCATTGTAGGGGGCAGCGGCTATCCTGTCCAAGGAGGGGCGGCGAAGGTGGCCGATGTCTCTCGCGGGTGCGTACGGGCGCGATGGGTCGGGCCGACCGGCAGCGATTTGTCGCTGCCGGAAGCCTCCTGTATGATGCTCCCCATTCCAACCACGAGGCAGCAGTAGTATGGAAGTCTTGCTCCTGAAGGACGTTCCCAAGCTAGGTCAGGCGGGCGATGGCGTCCGGGTCAGTGATGGCTATGCCCGAAACTTCTTGATACCGCGGCAGCTCGCCGTCCCCATGGACGAGGGGGCCCGGAAGCAGGCGGAGGGCATACGGGCGGCTAGGAAGCGTCAGGTGGAGAAGGAGCAACGTGACGCCCAGGCACTGGCTGCCAGGCTGGATGGCCTCACGGTGACCTTCACGGCTCGAGCGGGCGAACAGGGCAAGCTCTACGGCTCGGTGACCGCTTCCGACATCGCCGAGGAGATAAACCGCCAGCACGAGATCGAGGTGGACCGACGGCGGCTGGTGATCGAGGAGCCCATCCGAGAATTGGGCACCCACCCGGTGGAGATTCGCATCTCGCAGTCCGCCGTGGCTCACGTCTCCGTGGTGGTCGAGGCAGCCCAGGAGGACTGATGTCGGCCCAGGAGCCCGGTGAGGGCGAGGTCAGACGTTTCGTGTTGCGCCAGGTGATGCAGAACATCCGCTGCGGTGCCTGTGGGGCTCGCTATCGCGCCGAGGATGTGGCCGTGGTGGAGAACACCGACAGTGTCTGGATGCTGATGGCCGTATGCCCAGGCTGCGATACTCAGGCTATGATTATGGTGGTGATGCAGGAGCGGCCGGAGTTCGAGGGGCGCCCCAGCCTGGATGAGGACGATGTGCTCGATCTGCATAGCCTCCTGGAGGGCTGTCGTGGGGACGTGTGGTCGCTGATCGGCGACGAGTAGGATAGGTCGAACTTGCCCCGACTAGGGGGCGATGGAAGCAAAGAGCGAGGGCCCAACTCATAGAGTTGGGCCCTCTCTATTGTTCGCGTCTTTGGAACTAGAGGTGCTTCTGAACCTGGGACATGATACCGGCTTTGGGCATGGCCCCGACCAGGCGCTCGGCCTGCTGGCCGTTCTTGAACAGCACCAGGGTGGGGATGCTCATTACCTGGAAGCGGGTGGCGGTCTCCGGGTTCTCGTCCACGTTGAGCTTGACCACCTTCATGCGGGCCGATTCCTCGTTGGCGATCTGCTCCACCGTGGGGGCCAGCATCAGGCAGGGGCCACACCAGGGCGCCCAGAAATCCACCAGCACCGGGGTCTTCGACTGCTCAACCTCGGTCGCGAACGTTGCATCGGTAACTTCAAGCGGCTTAGCCATAACCTCTCTCCTGCTTACTGTCCTTACATAGTAAGACTCTAGGGTAATCCCAAGGATACCAGCGCCGCCGAGTCCTGTCAACGCCGACGGGTTCGATGGTTCGATGGGTGCATTTCAGACTGGGGGCGAGTCGCGTAGGGGCGCCGCGGAGCCGCGCTTTTTGCGGCGGAGCTGCGCCCTTTCCACGCGGGGGAGGGCGCCGCTCCGGGCTGAAGCCCTCCGCGGCGCCCCTACCGTTGTCCGCCTCCAGCCCCTAGTACTCCGTTACGTATTAATTGATGGATAGAGACGGATGAGTTTGATGCGGGCATCCTGGGTAGTGAAGCGCCAGTTGATCTTGCCACCGGCCTGGTCGCGGCGCTCCTGCCAGGCCGTCACTTCTGATTCGAGAGTGACGAAGTCCGGGATTCGTTGGTTGAGACACTGGCGGCTGAGGACAGACAACTCGATCTCGGCGATGTTGAGCCAACTGCCGTGCTTGGGGGTGTAGTGGATCTCCAG
>JBBQIE010000176.1:0-5581 GCA_038324625.1 Anaerolineae bacterium
ACAATCCTCATTAGGCCGGTGGCATCCTCCGGACACCGTCTCTAGTCGCCCTCCAACTCCGCGATCAACTCCTCCACCAACCCCTCGATCTCGGGCAAGGCTCGCTCGGCGTCGGCCTGGTCCAGGTCGTGGACGTGCCAGTACTGGATGCGGTCGGACCAGAGGGGGAAGTGCCTCTCCATCAGGGGGCGATGCTCATCTTCTTTCAGGGCGATGACCCGATCGGCGCGGAGGAGGTCCCTCTGGGTGAGGGGCAGGCGGGTGGGGCCGGTCCGGTCCAGGGGGATGCCCCGGGCCTCCAGGGCCTCGCGAGTCCAGGGGGACAGGTCACCCTCAATCATGTGGATGGCCAGGCCGCGGGAGAAGGCCCGCCAGGGCAGCCCCTCCGCCTCGGCCCGGTGGTTGAAGACAGCCTCGGCGAAGCGAGAACGGTAGAAGTTGCCGGTGCAGATGAAAAGGAGGCGCGCGGTGCCTTCGGTCATGAGGTTGGGTCCACCCGGGGACTGACGTGGGCGGCATGGTACGGTGGCCGGGGTCCGGGGGCAAACCGGGTGCAGGGGCGGCTACCGGGGATGCCAGGGGCCGGAGTTGGGCAAGACCAGCAATGTCCCGTCGGGCCCCTCCAGGTAGCAGGTGGTGGATTCGCCCTCCGGGAGTCCGTCGCACTGGAGGCGGCTCTGGAACTCCACCTCGAGCTCGACGGCCCAGCCGATGGCATCGCGGATGGCCTTGCCCCCGGGGCTGGTGCCGGTGCGCCATACCAGCCCGAAGCCTCGCACCGGTTGGTACAGACCGTCCGGCGGCTGGAGATCCGGGTCGGACTCGGGTTGGCCCTCGGTGAACTGGTCGTTGAGGGCTTGCCAGGCGGGCGGGTCGTCGTAGAGCAGGTAGATGGTGCGGCCGGGCCCGAACCAGATCATCAGGCCCCGCTGGAAGCGTTGATAGGCGGAGGCGCCGGCCATTGCCGGTCCGTCGGCGCATACCTCCGGCGGATCGCTGAAGTACCAGCCCTCGCAGGGGGCCTCGATGCGCACCGAGACCAACCGGCTATCCAGGCGGTCTTCGTCCCCGGGCTGAGCCCGCACCTCCAACACGAAGGACACGTCGCCCCGAGCGGTGGCATCGAGCACGAAGGGCAGGGAGCCGGCCAGGGGAGGGTCCAGATCCAGGGGAATGAGGCGGTCCTCGCCCCCGAAGCGGTAGAGGGTGAGGATACCGCCGGTGGCGGCCCAGGAGAGCTGGATGGTGTCCCCCGGTCGAGCGATCCCCACCGAGGTGGTGAAGGACTGAATGTAGGGGGTGGGGAGGGCCGCCGCATCCGGGGAGGGCGCGAGGCCCGGGCTCGGAGCCGGCACCGGAGAGCCCCCTTGAGGGGTGGCGGCAGCATTGGCTTCCGGGAAGGAGGTCACCGACGAGGATTGAACGACGGCCGTGGCTCGGCCAAAGGGGAGTGAGGCCGGCAGGCTGTCCCGGAACAGGAGGACGGCCCCGGTCCCCAGGGTGCCCAGGATGAGGACGGCCAGGATCGCCAGAGCGGCGATCCGAGTGCCGGGGCTCTGGGCGACGAGCCCCTCGTCGGAGTGGCGGAGGGCCCTGGCCGCCAGAGTCACCAGGGCGGCGGTCAAGGCCAAGACTACGCCGCCGATCAGGAGGAGCGGAAGCAGGTTGTTGGTCATGGCTCTCCGATCTCCGCGGTCCCAGGATATCCGGTGGGCGGCCCTGAGCGGCATTATGTCCATCCTCGACCGGGTCGGCAAGGTTCGAGAGACCCTGGGGATCTCGAAGATCTTTGAGGGTCCGTGCGGTGACATGACGACCATCGGTGTTATACTTCTGTCACCCGGGCAAGCTCAGGAGGCGGTTGTGCATACCGCGAGGGTCTCGGCCCAGGGGCGGTTGGTCATCCCCAAGCCCCTGCGAGAGCGCTATGGGATCGAGCCCGGCTCTCTGATTCAGTTCGTGGACTATGCCGGCGCTCTGCTCCTCGTGCCCCAACGCGAGGACGCGGTGGAGGCGGACTATGGGGCTCTCCGCCGTCCCGGGGAGGCCTGCTCCTGGACCCGCGCCTATCTCGAGGACAAACGCACCGAGAGGGACATGGAGGAACAGAGGCCTGAGCGTCACCTGCGTCTTTGGTGCTCCTGCGCTTCTGGCGTGTCGATGTGCTAGACGGAGAGCATCCTCAGCAGCCGCTGCCGCGGCCAGACACCCAGACCACCAGGCACAACTCAATACCCCACGCCACGACGGTGGCCTGCTCCAGCCGCTGGTGCCACTCACTCATATCGGCAATTGACATGACCTGCTCGCCATCGAAGTCTTCTGCGGGGATAACAGTTTGGCTAAACTCGCCGAGCCCGGCCAGGGCTTCTGCAAGGACTGGCACTGCTTGGCTCTCGTCAATTGTGGCTTCATGGATATGCCGTGCCAGCTCGGGGGCGCAGTCAAAGACGGCTTGAAGCCGGTCGCTAAGATCGGTCTGCAGATCCGAGATGTAGCCTAGAGCGATCTGAGAACCCTTGGTATCCTCAAGGGGCATGTCGACCAAGTCGGCAGCATGGGCCACCAACAGCGCCAGTTCGGAGGTGGCGGCTCGGAGGCTCGCAGCAGAGCCCAGAATAGGGTTCTGCCAGACCGACAGCCCCAATCTGGCCTGCAGGTCGTCTGGCAGCGAGTGGGGAGCGTAGCGCCACCAATCCTGCCCGCTGTACGCCGTTCCGCTGGCAAGGGCGAGGCTTGAGGCCTGCCACATCTCCCTGCGCAACAGCTTGCCCCCGAAGGTCGCGATGAACAGGATCATTGGCCAGTGGTGCTGCATGATGCTCCGCTTGAGAAGGTCGTCCCCTGCCGTGCCCAGAGCACCCCCGATGGCCTCCACGACACTCTGCAGACACTGCACAACCAAGATTGGATCATTCAGGTCGAACTGCACCACCAGAGCCGGTCTCCCTTGCCAGGCTGGACCCACTTCAGACACCGTGACATCGCTGATCCCCGATCCTCCCAGTTTCCGCAGCTTCGCCCGGATGCCCCGGAGCATGTCGCGTCTGACGTTGTCGGCCTTCTTCTCGGCGTCCGCAAGCGGATTCTGCACAACCTGGCCTGGGTGGTGAGCGTATCGGTGCCAGAGAGACCATGCCTCCCGGTACGTTCTCGTCTCCGCGGCCTCGAGGGCTGCAAGCTCACTCCGACTCAAGAACTGCTCGCAACGCTTGCGAAACTCACGTTGGTACTGTGGTAGAAGGATGAGGGCATCAAGGAGGTTCTGCGCCGACAGATACGTGAACTCCGGCTTCAGACCCAGCGTCCGCAGTCTGGCAGGCTCCAGCTTCCACTCGCGAGGCGTTCCCTTGTCCATCTCAGCGTTCATCCTTGACACGTGGGGTGCCTGCAGGACAAAACCCATCAGACTGCGGGCCAGATCGCTGCTGGTCGAGAGGTAGGCCCTGTTAGTCCAGAGAGCCACGGTCCGCTCCGTCAGTTGGCGCACCGCAGAGACTGCCTCGCCCTCCAGTCGGTGGCTCCTTCCCTCTCCGGTGAAGCCCCACATGTCCACCGCGCACTTCGGCAGGAGCATCGGATCACTCAGGGCCTTGCGGATGCTGCCTAGATCGTCGAGGGCGACATAGCCATCAAGGATGTCGAAGGGGCCTGACTTTCTTGAGTAGGCAGTGACTCCCTGGCAGACCCGCCGCAGTAGAGTCACGATTCTCTTCCTCAGCACCATGACGAGCTCCGCGTGATCACGCCAATCGGCCGGCCTCCTAGTGTACAGAGGCAGATTGGCGAACATCGAGTTGACCCGTACGGCCCACGGCGGCAGCAGGAAGTCCTTGCTCACTCCCTCCTTGGTGGTCTCATCATGGCGACCCACGAATAGCCACCGGTGCCCGTACCCCTGACTTCCATAGGCGTCCGTATCAGGCAGGAGCTTCCGTAGGACCCCAATCCGCCACAGGGCTTCCTCGTGGAAAGGGTCCCGGTAATCCCGGAAACTGCCGGATGCGTGGAACTCCTCCTGGTAGCGGTCGAGCTTCCTGACATCTACGATGAAATGAGCGACCAACCTGCCCCCGTCGTCCACGACCGTAGGGCAGAGTGCTTGCTCTCTGAACCTGTCCGTGACCTTCTCCCGGTTCTCGCTCAGCCAGCTATCGAACCCTTTCCAGCCGAAGGACAGGCCGAGGAGCACATCAGAGAGCAGTTCAACGGGAAGGGAATCCAGGGCTTCTGACAGGAGGGGTCCCGTGACGCCAACCAGAATCGTGGACTGCAGGGCGAGCTTGCCGATCCAGTATGCGGCCTCGGCCAGCCCCGACCATTCCAGATCGGTTGCCGGATCACTTGGCGGGCCATCCTGAGCACCAAGCCAGTACATCACTTCTCGGAAGATGAGCTCCTTGGGAGCCTGCTTGCTGCGTATCCCAGCGATCTGGCGCTTCTGCTCATCCGACAGAAGGGTGCCAAGCTTCTCCCACCAGTCATCCGAACCCGGGGAGATAGACGCTACGTCGTAGTCGAGCCAGAAGAGCCACCCAACGCCTGCCGTCTGAATGGCGTCTGATATCAAGGCTGCGTTGGCCTCGACGTAGTCTCGGACACCAACCCACAACAGTGCCCGCACTACGCCAGCTATGCCAGCCCACATCCGGGGCTTGACCAGCCCGAGGGCTTTCACCAGCCTTGCTGACTCCTCGACATGTTCGGCAAACGCCCCCAGTAGGAAGAGCTCGAGATCCTCCTCGGGCATAAAGTCGAGGCATGCGCAGGCCGCATCTTCCCAGGGGCTGAGCACACAGTCCGTGAGCAGCTCGGTCAGGATGCGCGCTCGGACCGGATGTAGCGGCTCCACCCATCTGCCGTTCCCGCTTCGCCTCACAAGGTACTCATCCTCAAGGCGATCAAATGTCCTCTCTGGGACCGAAAGGCTCAGGCCGTCCGAGAGGAGGCCCGCGTCGAGACGCGCCCCGTAGGTCCCCGCAACCGACACTAATCGGAGCAGTTCAAGGTCTTCCATCTGCATCTGCAGGATCCCCGGCTGGGAACCAACTCGCACCTCGTCCTGCAGCCGGTGGACCTGCTCCTTCAGGCGGTCGCGGAGGCTCTGGTTCTGAGTCACCAGATGGACGAATTCCAGCAAGGGGCCTGACTCGCCAAACCTGCGCCACGCCTCTCCGAATGTTGGATACTCGGCTGACGGAATTGTGGCGGTCAGCTGCTGGAAGATGTAGCGTGCCTCATCCTCGTCGAAAGCCAGCTCCATCTCTGATATGTCTGCCTCGGCCCTACTCACAGTGGCGACGTGCCAGTCTTCCTCCCTGATGGCAATGAGAATGTGGAAGCTGCCATGTCGGGCCAACTCGTAGGCGAGTTCCACCCAATCTCTGTTTCTGGCGGAGTGCATGGAGATGTCGAGATATGCCACTATCGGCGAGTCCACCATCTTGGCGTAGCCGATCATTGCCTGCGCCATCCGTAGCGCCTGTGATCGCTCTTCGATCCCCCTCAGGTGGAACCTCAAGCCCTCGGGCACGTAGTCGTGTAGGTACCGGTAGGCCAACGAGCTCTTGCCCTGACCGGA
>JBBQIE010000177.1:0-5576 GCA_038324625.1 Anaerolineae bacterium
TGTCTCTGCGCCCGAGAGCTGACCCGCTATCGGCTCCGGGTGCTGCTGCTGGAGAAGGAAGCGGACGTGTGCAGCGGCGCCAGCAAGGCCAACTCCGGTATCGTACACGCCTGCCTGTCCCCCAAGCCGGGCACCAACAAGGCTACCCTCTGCTTGGCGGGAAACCGCTTGATGGAAGGGGTCTGCGATGAATTGGGGGTGCCCTTTCGGCGGACCGGGGCCCTGACCGTGGCCCTGCACCAGCGCGAGGAGCGCGTCCTCCGGGCTCTGCTGGCGCGGGGCGAAAGCAACGGCGAGATAGGGCTAGGCATTGTTCGGGGGCAGGCCCTGAGAGAGCTAGAGCCGAGCCTTGCCCCGGAAGCCACCGCCGCCCTCTGGGCCCCCAGCGCCGGCATCGTCAATCCCATGCTCCTGACCATCGCGGCGGCCGAGAATGCGGTGCAGAACGGGGCGGAGGTGCTTCTGGGGGCGGAGCTGGTGGGGGTGATGCGGGGATCGAGCCGGGTTCAGGGGGTGGTCACCACCAAGGGCGAATTCGGATGTCGCTTTCTGGTGAACGCCGCCGGCTGCCATGCCGGCGAGGTGATGGCGATGGCCGGGGCCACGGCAGTACCGGTGAAGCCTCGACGGGGCGACTACTACGTCCTGGACAAGATGGAGCTGGTGCGACACGTCCTTTTTCCCATCCCCACGCCGGTCAGCAAGGGCATCCTGGTAACGCCCACCACCGATGGTAACGTGTTACTGGGGCCTACCTCGGTTCCCTCCGGCGAGCGAGAGGAGCCGCCGGTTGACGGCGAGGGTCTGCAGATGGTGTGGGAACAGGCCCAGCGGATGGTACACTCGATTGACATGAAGAAGTGCATCTCCGTATTTGCCGGAGTGCGGGCCTCGGGCCCGCGCGATTTCGTGATCGAAGCCTCCACCGAGGTGCCGGGACTGGTGAACCTGGTGGGGATCGAGTCCCCGGGAGTGACGGCTTCCCCGGCCATTGCTCGGAGGGTGGCGGCGATCCTAGCGGAGGAAGGGGTGGACCTGGAGCCTAACCCGGATTTCGACCCGATGCGGAAGGCCCCGCCCCGGGTATCCGAGCTCTCCCCGGAGGAACGGGCGGAGCTGGTGGAGCGAGATAGGCGGTATGGACGGGTCGTCTGCCGCTGCGAGGACGTCACCGAGGGGGAGATCGTGGATGCTATTCGGGCCCCGGTGCCGGCTCGCACCCTGGAGGCCCTGAAGAAGCGCACCCGTATCATGGCCGGGCGCTGTCAGGGCGGTTTCGATCTGCCGTTGGTCGTGGAGATCCTGGCGCGGGAGCTGGGGATCGAGCCTTGGGAGGTCACCAAGAGCGGCCCCGGTTCGGAAGTGCTGGTTGGGAACACGCGCTCCGAGGGCACGGGGGAGCTTTCTTGAGGGAGGAGCGCGCCGATGTCGCCGTCATAGGGGGAGGACCGGCCGGTTTGGCGGCGGCACGGGCCGCCGCCGATGCCGGCGCCTCCGCCCTGGTGATCGAGCGCAACGCGGAGCTGGGCGGGGTGCTGATGCAGTGCATCCACCCCGGCTTTGGACTGAAACGCTACGGCGAGGAACTCACCGGTCCCGAGTACGCCTCTCGTTGGATTGGCCGCCTGGACGGTATCCGGGTTCTGACCGAGACTATGGTGGCGGCGGTGGAGCCGGGCTTTCGCCTGCTGGCCACCGGAGCCAAGGTCGGGGTGGTGCGTATCTCCGCCCGGTCGGTGGTGCTGGCCATGGGCTGCCGGGAGCGCACCCGCGGAGCCATCGCTATACCGGGCAGGCGGCCGGCGGGGGTAATGACGGCGGGGACAGCGCAGCGACTGGTCAATATGGATGGCTACCTCCCAGGACGGCGGTTTGCCATCTTGGGATCGGGGGACATCGGCATGATCATGGCCCGCCGATTGGTGTGGGAGGGAGCGGAGGTGACCGGGGTCTACGAGTTGCTCCCGTATCTATCCGGCCTGCGACGGAACTACGTTCAGTGCCTGGAGGATCAGGGGGTGGCTCTCCACCTCGGGCACACGGTGACGGAGATTCACGGACGGAGGCGCCTGACCGGGGTCACGGTGTGCAGGGCCGACGAGAGCTTGTGCCCCATACCCGCCACTGCTTTTCCAGTGGCGGCGGACACTCTTCTTCTGTCGGTGGGCCTCATCCCGGAGAACGAGTTGACGCGGGCCCTAGGGGTGGAGATGGATGCGGTGACCGGGGGACCGGTGGTGGACAATCTCATGGAGACCACGGTGCCGGGCCTATTCGCCGCCGGTAACGTGGTGCAGGTTCACGACCTGGCCGATGACGTTAGTGCCGTGGGGGAGGTGGCCGGCGCCGCCGCCGCCAGTCACGCCCTAGGTGTTACCTCGGTGAGCGCGGAGCCGGTACTGGTGACGCCCGGGGAGAACGTGCGCAGCGCCCTTCCCCACCACTTGCGGATCGAGAGTCTAGGGTCCGAGCCGGTGGAGCTCCTGGTTCGAGTCCGCCGTCCCCTTGAGAGCGCCTGTCAGCTTAGGCTAAGCTCCGGGGGCGAGGTGATCGAGGCTCATCGGCTTGACTACGCGCGCCCAGGTGAGATGATAGCGGCGAGACTGGGACGGAAGGCGATTGCCGCCTTGGAGCCGGGAGGCCGGCTGGTGGTGGAGGTGGCCCCGGAGTGAGTACACAGTGGGAAAGCCGCCAGGTAATATGCACCAGCTGTCCCCGGGGATGTCCATTGCAGGTGGCGATACTGGCCGATGCGGTGCGAGTGAGCGGGCAAGCCTGTCGCCGAGGGGTGCGCTATGCCCGCGAGGAGGTGACCAACCCAAGGAGGATCGTTACTACCACGGTGAGGGTGCGCCACGGAAGCCTGCCGGTGGTACCGGTTCGATCTGAGGTGCCCATTCCTAAGGACCGGATCCCGGCGGCTCTGGTGGAGTTGCGAGGGGTGGTTCTGTCCGCCCCCGTCGAGGAGCACCAGGTGGTTCTCCCCTCGGTGGCCGGCACCGGGATCGCGGTGGTCGCCAGTCGCTCTCTGCCGCGGGTCGCCATCGGCGAGGGCTAGGGGGCTAAAGATCGGGGACGGCGTTGCCGATGTATCTCTTGTCGGCTGTTGACGCATCTAGGCCAATAGGCTCTCCATTCGGACTGAGAGCCACCATTCCAGGAAAGGAGCGAGGAGAATGAGCACACGAAAAATGGGGTTGCTGCTGGCGATTCTGGGTCTACTGCTATTGGGTTGTGGCTTCAACATCAATACCGGCGAATCGGCGACGGCCACGCCGGTTCCGGCCACGGATACTGCGGTGGCGGCGGACACCCCGGCGCCGACCGATACTCCGGTGCCCGCCGCCACCGTGGCTCCCACCGCGGTGCCGGCGACGGCGACCACCGCCGTGGAGCCTTCACCAACGGCGAAGGCCGAGGTGGCCACCGTGGCTCCCACTAGTGCGGCCGTAGCTACTGTTGCCCCCACTCGCGCCGCCGTGGGCGGCCTCGGCTCTCAGGGCGGAGTGAGGAAGCCGGGCACCGGCGATGCCCCCAGCGGCGGGGACGCCTTCGAGTTCCTCAGCCATACCGCTTGGGTGGACGACTACGGCGATATCAGCATCGTGGGTGAGGTCCGCAACGTATCGGACTATACCTTCGACACCCTGATCGCCATCCAAGCCTCCCTGGTGGACGCCGACGGCAACCCGGTGGAGGGCGACTTCGGCGCCTACTTGGATCGGCCGGTCATCCCGCCGGACGAGATCAGCAGCTTCTGGGTGTACGTGCCCGCCGATAGCCTGGGGGACCTGCCGGGTGACTCCATCGCCGACTATGAGTTGACCCTCTGGGTGAGCGAGGATCCCTCGCCGGACGTGGAGCTGACGGTGCTGGATGCCGAGGCCGGTGACGAAGGCGATGCCTTCTACATCCGGGGCATGGTCGAGAACCAGACGGACATGACTTTCTCTACCCTCTACGTCTACAGCACCATCTACGACGCTGACGGAAACGTCGTTAATGCCACCCTGGATGTCCTGGACCAGGACTCACCGTTGGGGCCCGGCGATCAGGCCGAGTTCGAGGGCTATTTCGTTGACCACTACGATGAGGCCGACACCTTCTACGTCTTCGTGACCGGCCTGCCCACCGACGGAAGCTACTCAGACGACGGGGGATCCAAAGGCACCGAGGACAGCCTCGTCTCCGGGGAGGGCATTCTTGAGGTATCCAGCCACACCGGTTGGGTGGTGGACGAGGGAATCAGCATTGTGGGAGAGGTCGCCAACGTCTCCGACATAGATGTGGACACCCTGGTGATGGTGGAGGCCAAGCTCTACGACGCCGACGGCAACCCGGTGGAGGGCGACTTCAGCAACTACCTCTATCGGCCGTGGATCGCGCCGGGCGAGACCAGCAGCTTCTGGATCCCCATCCCGATGGACGATCTCGGCGGAATGGACCCGGACAGCATCACCGACTACGAGCTCTTCCTGTGGATAACGGATCAGCCCTCGCCGGATGTGGAGCTGACGGTGGAGTGGTCCGATACCTCCGCCGAGAGCGACGCCTTCTACGTCTACGGGGAGGTGAGCAATCAGACGGACCTGGAGTTCGTGGCTCTAGCCATCTACTCGACCCTCTACGATGCCGACGGCAACGTGGTGAATGCCACGGTGGACATCATGGAGCTGGACGTTCCCCTGGGGCCGGGCGAGATGGCCGAGTTCGAGGGCTACTTCGTGGATCACTACGATGACGCTGATTCCTTCTACGTGGTGGTAAGCGGCTACACGGCGGAATAGCGCTTCCGACCAGACATCGCACCATCAAGAGCGCGGGCCACGCCGGCCCGCGCTCTATGCACGCCTGACGCCGGGAGTGGGGTGGCCCGTCCTCAGACGTTGACCATGCTTCGCGCGGCCCCTACAATGCCTCATCGTGAGGGCTTTGGCGACCGGGATGGTGGCCGAGGCCGGGGGCAGTCGCTTTGGTGGACCCGGGGTTTCCCAATGTCTGGGCTCGGGGAGGGCTATTCGCCTTTTCCGGGCTTGATGGCGCCACCGACTATTTCCGCCCCTTCGTGGGTTCCCTTCTCGATGACGAGGTGGGCTTGTACTTGCACACCCGGCCGGCTTGGAGCCTTCGCTGGGACATCGCCGTCGAGTCTCTGGATACTCGGCGCTCGATCATCAGCAACGACACCCTGGTGATCTTTGGGCCGGACGGCGCCCAGCCCCTTCTCGAGTTGACCTTCCTGGACGCGGATACGCTGATCGGGCGAGGCAAGTTGCCGAGGCTGGTCGAAGAGGAAGCAGTCCGGTCCTTCGTTAGCGCCACTCCGGGGTACCTTGGCCTGGCGGCAGACGGGGATCGGTTCGCGGTGGCCTTCGCCGAGAACCCGGAAGCATCGGCGCGGAGAGCTCGATCCGGGCTCATGCGGTCTCTTGATGATTGCCTTCAGAGGCGCCGACGCTTCTATAATGAACTGCGACTGCCCGGTTTTGCGGACCCTGACCGCCGGGTGGCCTACCTGAAGGCAGCCTCGGTGCTCAAGGGCAACGTCTACTCTCCCCAGGCGGACATGCCCTGGC
>JBBQIE010000178.1:0-5554 GCA_038324625.1 Anaerolineae bacterium
TCGCCCTGATACGGGCGGGAGCGGACAGAGGGCAGGGTGCGATCGGGCATGCTAGCCTCCATAGGCCTGTGGCCCCGCCAGTCTGTCTCGGTATCGGGCGAATCTTATTGCTGGAACGGATCCGCCTCCCCGATCCACCTCACGAAGTCCAGGCTACCTCCGACCGCGTTGTACAGCTTCTCATCCGCGGTCCAGAACTCGCAGCCCAGTATCTCGGCTAGAGCCAGATAGGAGGTATCATAGGCCCGGGGACGGTTCAGTTGCTGAGCCAGCGCCCAAGCCAGGGGGATGGCCCGACGCTGGTGGGACAAGCGAATCGGTATCTTCAGGAAGCGCTCGAACGCGACCTCTCCCTCTTCCGGAGCAATCTGCCGCAGATACACGAGACGACGTAGGGTTGAGGTGACCTCGAAAGCCAAGAGGGCCGGTGCTACTAGGGTTGCTTCTTCTTGTCGCCACCTCTCCAGCAGAGCCTCGGCTCGATCGCTCAGGGGGAAGGGAAGCAGTGACCAGATGATCACATTGGCATCAACGCAAACTAGTGATCTCATAGTCCCTTTCTTCGCGCACCCGGTCCAGAATGTCAGCGTCTAGGGGTACGCCACCCCGGCGGATCAGGATCCTCTCCCGCAGTGCCCGCAGATCGGCTATCAGGTCTTCGTCCTTTTCGACCCTCACTGGTACTTCTATCGTCTCCCGTTCCAGCAAATCGTCTTCGATGAGCTGCTCGGTGATCGCCTCCAGACAGTACTCGGTGACGCTCACGGCCCGCTTGGCGGCGGCCAATTCCACCCGGCGCTTGATCTCGGGATCGGCGTATACTTGGATACGTTTCCTCTCCATGAGCACCTCCCAATTGGGATCGTACCGACGTGACACCTTGGTGTCAACCTTAGCCCACGTTACCCCCCCCCCGCGGGGGTACACTCGATGCCAGGTTGTGCGTGACGACACGGGCTTTTTGGTGTCTAATGGCGACAGCTAGGCCAGAAGGAGGAAGGTATGCGACTCCATCGGATCACCCCGTGGCTCGCCCTATTACTGGTGGCGTTCCTTGCCGTCGGGCTCGCCGGGTGTAGTGCCCAGGTGGACCTCGGCGGATCGGCGGCCTCTCCCCCGGCGGCCACCTCCACGCCGCTCCCGGCAGACACCCCGGCCCCCACTGAGTCCCCCACAAACACGCCGGCACCCTCGCCGACAGCGGTCCCGGCCACCGCCACGCCGGCCGAACCCACCGCCGCTCCCGTCAGCGCCCTCATGAGCATCGGGGTCCAACTGGACGGCAGCGGCGACTATCCCACCCTGGAGGAGGCCATCGCGGCAGCACCGGACGGGGCCACCGTGACCCTGGGACTGGGCACCTTCGAGCTGGGCCAGGGCCTGGTCATCACCAAGTCCCTCACCTTGGCCGGCCAGGGGCCGGAGAACTCCACCATCGTCTCCACCACCGGGCCCTTCGTGCTCGCCGTGGAGGCCGACGTCACCTTCAGCACCCGCGGCATCACCTATGGGTACGAGGGGGATGAGCCCTCGGACGTGGTGGTGGTCCGCGCCGGTCGGGCCGAGTTCTACAACTGCTTCTTCGAGCACGGGGTGGCCACCGCCGACGCCACCAGCGGCCACGGATTGGTGGTCGAGGGCTCGGCTGTGGCGGACGTGAAGCTCTCCCAGTCGGCCAACAACGACGGCAACGGCATGGTCCTCAACGAGCAAGCTCAGGCCACCGTCAGCGACAGCGGCTTCGGCTACAACGGGGAGTCGGGCATCGCCTTCTACGACAACACCTCCGGCACCGTCACCGGCAGCGATTGCTCCTCCAACATCTACCACGGCATCGCCGTCAACGAGCAGGCTCAGGCGACCATCGAGGGCAACACCTGCACCGACAACCACGACTCGGGCATAACCTTCTTCGGCGAGGGCAGTGGCGAGGCCCGGAACAACGAGTGCGCCAACAACGGCTACCACGGCATCGCTCTCTCCGATCAAACTACCGCGACGTTGGAGGGCAACTCCTGCCACGACAACGCCGACTCCGGCATCGCCTACTTCGATCAGTCGGGCGGCACCGCCCGCGACAATCGATGCTTCGGCAACGACTTTCATGGCATAGCGGTGCTGGACCAGGCGGCGCCCGACCTGGAGAACAACATCCTGAAAGACAACGGAGACGCCGGTATCGCCTTCTTCGGCGACTCCCGCGGCTCGGCTCAGGACAACTCCTGCTCCGGGAACGCTAACTTCGGCATCTACGTGGCCGATACGGCCCAGCCGACCCTGGGGGAAAATCAATGCGGCGGGGAGACCTCCTCGGTTGAATCCACCCCCGCCCCGGTGACCCCCACCGGCCCCCGCTACATCCCCGGCTCCGTGCCCGGCTGCCCCGATGCCCCGCCCCCGGTGCTGGACAAGGTCTGGCAGGTATCCGCCCCTCGACAGGTGGTGGTGGTCGGGGACCAGGCCGAAGTGGGCCTGCGCAACAAGTGGGGCGAGTCCAACGAGAGCTACGACCTTGCCGCCACCGTCATCGCCCCCGATGGGTCCAGCGCCGTGGCCTCGGTCACCATGACGTCGGACGAGTGGGCCATGGTCATCTACCCCGATGATTTCGCCGGAGTACACGGGGCCGCGGCCGCGCCTCTCAATCGCGGCGCCTACACCGTCATCTGGGAGATCGTGGGCCAGGGCTTCGTCGCCTGCGACGGCTTCGAGGTCTCCGGCGGCGCTTCCGACACCAGCGGCTTCGGGGCACCCCCGGACATCCTCTTCGCCTCGGACCGGGACGGGAACCTGGAGCTTTACGGCATGAAGGCCGACGGCAGCAACCAGGTCAACCTCAGCAACGCCCCCGGCCGGGACGGGGCCGGGGCCCTCTCCCCGGACCGGATGTACGTGGCCTTCTCCTCGGACCGGGACGGCAACTGGGACATCTTCTACATGAACTCCGCCGGCATGGGCATGGACAACCTCACCAACAACCCGGCCACGGACGTCTACCCGGTCTGGTCGCCGGACGGTCAGCGTATCGCCTTCCATACCGATCGCGACGGGGACTGGGAGGTCTACGCCATGAACGCCGACGGCAGCTACCCGGCCAACCTTACTAACGAGCCCGGGGACGACTCCTATCCCACCTGGTCCTCCGACAGCCGGATGCTGGCCTTCGCCTCCTACCGGGACGGGAACAGCGAGATCTACTCCATGAACGCCTACGGCAGCGGCCCCAAGAACCTGACCCAGAACCCCGCCGACGACGCCACCCCCGCCTGGTCTCCCGACGGGCAGCGCATCGCCTTCGCCTCCCTGCGGGACGGCAACTGGGAGATCTACCTGATGAAATACGACGGCAGCAACGTCGTCCGCCTCACCAACGACCCGGCGGACGACCGCAAGCCCTCGTGGTCTCCGGACGGCAGCCACATCGTCTTCGGCTCCACCCGCTCCGGCAACTATGACATCTGGATCATGAACACCGACGGCAGTTCACCCACCCAACTGACTGACGACCCGGCGAGCGATACCAGCCCTAGCTGGGTGCAGTAGGGCTCGGGAGGGGGAGCCCTCACCCCCGGCCCCTCTCCCATTGCGATGGGAGAGGGGAGTTTGGCAGAGGCGCTTGCTCCCCCTCTCCTGCCGCAGTGGGAGAGGGGGTTCTTCCACTTGGCGCGGCAAGTGGACTGGGTGAGGGCTCCCACTCGGTTGCCCGGAATGGTTGGATTGTGATAACATTGTTGGTCCGGTCACTTAGAGGTGGCATTCATATACACCATAAGCATGTGACCTGTTAGGGGGTGAATACTGCATGTGTGTGGAACTACGCCAGGGCGAGTCGCAAGAGGAGCTACTCAAGCGATTCCGCCGGACGGTCCAGCGAGAGAAGATCCTCTCTGAGGTGCGCAGGCGCCGCTGGTACGTGAGCAAGGGCGAGAAGGATCGCATGGACAAGGCCAAGGCCATCCGCAGAGCCCGCCGCAAGGCGCGCAAGGCGGAGGAGCGCCGGGCTCGCCAGAGCTACTAAGCACCAGGCCCCACCAAGATCCTAGAGGTCCTCGAGACCTTTAGGATCTTTCCCTTTGTCCATCGAGCAGTCCCCGCATGTAGCCCACGGCGAAGGCCTCCGAGGCCCTTCGACCCCCGACCATCGTCTGCAGATGATCGGAGATGATGGCCCCATCGAAGCCCACCTCCTGTAAGGCCCGCATCACCTGGTTCATGTCGCCGTAGCCCTCGTCCAGGAAGGTCTCCACGAAGCCCTCCGGCATGGGGGCGGAGATGTTGCGGAAGTGGACCTTGAAGAGCTTGCCCAGCCCCCCGAAGTAGCGGATGGTCTCCACCACATCCCGGCCCATGGCCTCCCCGCCCTCCAGCCAGCAGCCCACGCATAGGCACACCCCCACGTTGGGGCTGTCGGCCATCTCCACCGCCCGCCGGTACCCCTCGAAGCTCCCGAAGAGGCATCGCGGTATGCCGCCCAGGTCATACACCGGGGGATCGTCGGGGTGAATGCCGATGTAGACCCCGGCCTCCTCGGCCACCGGCACCACCCGGCGGATGAAGTAGGCGTAGTTGTCCCACAGTTCCTCCTCGGAGTAGCGCCGCCCGTGGGTGAGCGGGGCCTCCCAGGACTTGCCGATCCACTGCCCGACCGTGGCCCGCTCCAGGTGGAAGGCCCGGGCGGTGGCCCCGCCTCGGATCTCCTCCCGACCCGTGCTCCAGATGCCGTTAGCCATGTGGGCGTAGGTGGCGTAGTGGATGCCGGCTGCCCCCAGGTTGCGGATGTAGGTCAGGTACTCCTCGACCTTCTCCTCCCGGCCCGGCAGATTGAGGGTGACTTCCTCCATATTATGGAGGCCGTGGTGGGCCAGGCGGTAGATCTTCAGGCCGTGGGCCTCGTAGGCCCGTCTCAGGGCTCGGTAGTTTTCCGCCGTGTGATCAGCGGGGTCGTCCAGCCCGGTCATCACCCACTCAATGCCCAGTTGGCGGGCGAACTGGATGTCCTCCTCATTGGAGACCACCGGCACCCGCACTCCCGCCTCCTCAGTGGTGCGAGAGGGCATCTGCGTGGCGATCTGAATCCCCGGCCGGGAGGAGTAGTACCCGGGGACCACGGACAGGGGATAGTCCATCGTGGCGCTCCTATAGTCTGATTCGGCTCTAACCTTCAGTAGCGGAGGACTCATCGGTTCTATAGTGGTTCAGGTAGACGAACTGGGATAGAGGCTTCCGCACCGGGCGGGACGTCTCCCGTTCCCTCTGGCTCTCGGACATGAGGGGGTTCATCTCCGGGGTCAGGTGCAGCCCCACGTTAATGAGGGCGATGACGGTCATGTCCTCGGGGATGCCCAGGGCCGCCTTGACCTTGCCCTCGTTATAACCGGCGATGGGATGAGCCACCAGGCCCAGCTCCGTGGCCCGGAGGATGAGGAACCCGGCCCCCAAACCGGCCCCGAAGAGGTAGTAGTCCCGCCCGCCGGTGGTGCAGTCCAGTTCCCGCTTACTGAACACGGCCACGATCATGGAGGCGGCCTTGGCCCAGGCGTTCCCCCGGTTGAGG
>JBBQIE010000179.1:0-5553 GCA_038324625.1 Anaerolineae bacterium
GGTGCTGCCAGCCGGGCCGGCAACGGAGACAGGGCCAGCCAATACCCCAGTAAGACGGCCGCGGCGCTGCTCCAGATCAGGAAGCCGGTCCCCTCGGCCCAACCCGCCTCGTGGATGGAGCCGGCCACGCAGTAGGTCACACCGAGAAGCAGGAGCAGCGAAAGCAGATCCCCGCGCCGCCGAGGGGCCTCCTGACGCGACACCCTCGCCGCCGTCTGTGCCCGAGACGCCAAGGCCGTCACGAGGCCGCCTCCGGCTGGGGGATCAGGGTGGCTCTGCCGGTTGGAGTGACGCGAAATCGGGGGATCCCCCGATAGGCCAGGGGCACCAGATGCTCAAACTCCATCCCCGCCCGCATCACTCGGCTCTGCACTCCCAACTCCGCCAGAGAGCCTATCAACCCGCCCAGACCGCGTTCCCGCCCATCGAAAGACGAGGCATCCAGAAAGGTCACGTTGGCGGCGATCCCCCGGCCGAGCACTCGCATCAGCGGAGGGAGCCAGGTGCTCTCGGTGGACGGGGTGATGACAGCCAGAGTGGCATCGCGCGAGGACATGCGGCTCCATTCCTCGATCAGTTCCGCCAGGGGCGCCCCCGGCCCCGCCTGCACCAAGGTGAGGGATCGCATGAGAGACCACAGGTGGTTCAGGCCCACGTTGGGTCGGATCAGCACCCGAGCGGAGCCCTGGCTGAAAAGCCCCACCGGGCGATTCTCTCGCAAGAGCAGGTTGGCCAGGGAGGCGGCGAGGATGACCCCGTATTCCGTGGTGCTCTCCGCCCCCTCCCCAGTCTGCACCCGGCCGTCGAGGTCGAGCAGTATCCACAGCGACCCGCTCGGTTCGCGGTCGAACTCCCGAACGAAGAGGCTTTGCTGTCGGGCCACCGTGGGCCAGTGTACGTGCCGGAGGCTATCCCCCGGCAGGTATTGGCGTATGCCGGCCACGTCAATGGTGCTCTCTTGAGCCCTGGCCCGGCTCCGGGAAGTACCGCTGGCGGCCCCGCGGGGGAGCGACAGTTGCGGCACCTTCACCACCGGCGGGAACACCGTCACATCGGTGACGTCAGGGTAAGGGAAGCGGAGCTCAAACACGGCGAAGGGGTCCCCCAGGCGAAGCTCCCAGGGCCCCAGCTGGAACTGACCGCGCAATCGGCATACGGCTTGGGTCTTCCACGAGCGCTGGGAGCGGCCCGAGGCGGTCTCCACCCGGCCGGCGGCGTATTCCGGGACGGTGGAATGATCCACCACCTCCGCCCAGAGCACCGGCAGCCAGGAGTCATTCCGAAGGGTAAACTCCTCCTCCAACAGGTCCCCAACCTGGGCCCACGACCAGAGGAGGCGACGCTCGACGCTGACCTTGTCCCGCAGCTCCCGCATCCAGTAGAACGCGGCGACGTTGGCCAGGAGCATACCGGTCAGAAGATACTGCCATACTCGGGAGGGATTGGTAGCTTGCAGGAACACCAGCGCCGCCAGCAAGGCCGGGAGCCAAGGGCTGCGCAATCGCACCTGGACAGTAGGGTTAGAAGCAACCATATACATATAATGTAGCAGAATGGTGAGGAGAACGCGAAACGGAGGCCTTACCGGGTGTGTCTCAACCTGGGGGCCGATTCTCATCCCCTATGGCGGGTCACACTCTGTCATGCCGAACGCAGCGTTTTCCAGCGGAGTGAGGCATCTTTTTCGTGGGGCAAAGACCCCTCACTTTGTTCGGGGTGACAGGGCAACTGGGCGTGACGGGAAGGAAGCAGCACCCGGCCCCCTAAGTTGAGATACGCCCACCTTACCGATCACGAGGAAATCGGGTCATCCCGAGAGCCTACAGGGCCACGCTCGCGGCTCCGTAGGCTCTCGCCGATTATGCCTCGGACCTGTCAGTCCAGGGACACCTCTTCACCACTCTCCGCCGACCGGTAGATGCCGTCCAGAACCTTGGCCACCGTCAGTGATTCGTCATGGGTGACCAGGGGCTGCTCCTCACCGCGCACGCAGGCGATGAAGTGCGCGATCTCCGTCCAGTGGGTCTTCTGGCCCGGACTGACGTACACGGTCGAGTCGTACTGGAGGTCGTGCTTCTCGCTGTAGTACCGCACCGGGAAGTCCTTGCCGAAACGGGAGGAGATCTCCGCCCCGCCCTCGGTGCCCAAGAAGCGGAGATAGTTCTCTCCCTGCTCCCCCACGTAGGCGGCCCAGGAAACTTCGAGGGTGAGCACGGAACCGTTCTCGAAGCGGATGAAAGCCGTGGCCAGGTCATCAACGTCGAAAAGCTGCTTGCCTTCCCGGTAGATGTCGGCGCCCCAGCCACCCAGGGCCTTGCCCCGGTTGCCGAACTTGGCGAAGGTCATCCCACTCACGGAGACCGGCTTGGGGAAGCCGGCGATCCACAACGCCAAGTCCAAGTAGTGTACGCCGATATCGAGGAGGGAGCCCCCGCCGGAGAGCTGCCGGTTGGTGAACCAGGAGCCATATCCCGGGATGCCGGTCCGTCGAAGCCATCCGGCCTTCATGTAGTAGACGTCGCCCAGGAGGCCGTCGGCCACGTACTGCCTCAGGGTGGCCGTGTCCGGCCGGAACCGGTTGGTCATGCCGATCATGAGCAGCTTACCGCTTCGCCGAGCTGCCTCCAACATGGCCCGGGCGTCCTCCAGCCGAATGGCCATCGGCTTCTCGCAGAGGACGTTGGCTCCCGCCTCCAGGGCGGCAATGGACTGCTCGGCGTGAAAGGCGTTTGGGCTGCAGACGCTCACCACGTCCGGTCGCGCCTCCGCCAGAAGCTCCCGGTAGTCGCCGAAGGCCCGCGGGATGCCGTACTGGGCCGCCACCTGCTCGGCGCGCTCCAGCTTGGGATCGGCCACCCCGACGATCTCGACGCCCGGAACTGACAGGTATGCCGGGATGTGTACTTGCGAGGCGATGGCACCGCTGCCGATCACCCCCACCCGAATTCGTTCGCTGCTCATTCGCCCACTCCCACTCGTGAATAGCGGTTTTCTCTCCGCCGGTTGCCCAAACGGGCGCACTCTAGCAGACATGCCTCAAGCGCAACAACTGAGCCCCCTCACTCGCCCAGGAGTCTCAGCAGCTCGTCTTCACCAATCACCGTGACCTCGAGCTTGGCCGCTCGCTCCAACTTGGAGCCCGGATCCTCACCCGCCACCAGGTAGTCGGTGCTTCGGGAGACGGTCTCCGTGACTTTGCCCCCAGCGCCCAGAATCCGCTCTCGAACCTGAGCGCGGGTGAGGTGCGCCAGCCGGCCCGTGATCACGAACGTCCGACCCGCCAAGGCTCCGGCCTCGGCCGCTCCCACCGACTCCTGCTCGAGGGTCACCCCCACCCGTCGTAGCCGGTCCACCACCGCCTGGTTGCTCGGTTGGGCGAACCATTGGGTCACAGCCGCGGCCGTGTGTGGGCCCATGCCGTGGACCGCCTCGATCTCTTCCTCGGTGGCGGCCGCCAGCCGGTCCAGGGACCGGAAATGCTCGACGAGGGTTTGGGCCACGACACCGCCCACTCTCCTGATGCCCAACCCCATGAGAACTCGCCAGAAGGGTCGCGCCTTGGAGTCCTCGATGCCTGCCAACAGTCCCTCGGCCCGCTTTTCGGCAAATCCCTCCAGCCCCAGGAGCTGATCCTGGCTGAGGTGGTATAGATGGGCCACGTCACGGACCAGGCCGGCATCCACTAACTGCTGCGAGACCCGCTCTCCCAGTCCCTCGATGTCCATTGCCCCTCGGGAGGCGAAGTACTCGATGTGCCTTGCCAGTTGGGCCGGGCAGGCGGAGTTGGTGCAATAGGTGGCGGCCTCATCTTCGGCCCGGATCAGCCCCTGGCCGCAGGAAGGACACTGGGTGGGCATCACGAATGGCTGCTCGCCCCCCGTGCGGCGGCTCACTACCGGCGCCACCACCCGCGGTATGACGTCACCCGCCCGCGCCACCACCACCGTGTCACCGATGCGAATGTCGCGCTCGGAGATGTAGTCCTCATTGTGAAGCGTAGCCTGGCGAACGATTACGCCGCCGATGTTCACCGGCTCCAGGACGGCGTAGGGCGTGACCACACCGGTACGGCCCACGTTCACGCCGATATCGAGAAGTCGAGTCATCTCCTCACGAGGGGCGAACTTGAAGGCGACCGCCCAGCGTGGGGCTCTACCCACCACCCCCAGGCGCTCCTGGAGCTCAAAGTCGTTGACCTTGAGCACCATGCCGTCGGCCTCATAGGCGAGGCTGTCGCGGCGGGCCATCCAGTCCCGGCAGTACGACAACGCCTCGCCCAAGGAAGCGAACCGGCGCACATCGCCGGACACCGGTATCCCCAAGTCCCTGAGCAGTTGCAGCGCCTCCCACTGGCTGGTCACCGTCGCCCCCTCCAGCCTCCCTAGCCCGTAGCCGAGGAACGAGAGTGGCCGCCGGGCGGTGATGGTCGAGTCCAACTGTCGGACGGAGCCGGCGGCGGCGTTGCGGGGATTGGCGAAAAGGGACTCCTCCCGGCCGGCCCGCTCCTGGTTGAGCCGCTCGAAGGCCTGGAGCGAGAGGTAGACCTCGCCCCGCACTTCGCAGACGCTGGGAGCCGTTCTCGCGCCCTCGACCGGGATACGAAGGGGAATGGAGCGTATGGTCCGAGCGTTGGGAGTGATGTTCTCTCCCGTGTATCCATCGCCCCGGGTGGCGGCGCGATCGAGGGCCCCATCGCGATAGAGGATGCTGACGGCCAGGCCGTCCACCTTGGGCTCCACCACCAACTCGATGTCCGAGTCCGGCTCCCGTTCCAGGAAACGGAGCACCCTGGCGTGCCACTGGCGCACTTGGGCCACGTCGAAAGCATCGTCGAGACTCAACATCGGCTGCTCGTGGAGGACCGGCTCGAACTCCGGGCTGGGGGCGGCCCCCACCCTTTGCGTGGGCGAGTCGGCGGTGACCAGTCCCGGATACTCCCCTTCCAACTCCACCAAGCGGGCCAGAGCCCGATCATATTCCCCGTCGCTGATCTCCGGGGAATCGAGCACGTGGTAGCGATAGGAGTGATAGCGCAGGAACTCCCGCAGCTCCCGCGCTTCGGACTCCATGTCGGGTGGAACGGTCATCCTATCCCCCCGGTTCCCATTGCCGGACCTCGATGAGCGAGAGGATCTCCTTGCCCAGGGCATCGGGGTAGTCCACCTCGAACACCACCCGGACAATGCCGGCATTGATGATGCTCTTGGCACAGGCCGAACAGGGGAAGAGCGTGGTGTAGAGAGAGGCACCCTCAATGGCTATGCCGTAGCGGGCGGCGAAGTTGATGGCGTTCTGCTCCGCGTGGGCTCCTCGGCACCGCTCCATGTTCTCCCCGGAGGGCACGCCGTCGCGGGCGCAGCCGATCTCCAGGCAGTGCGGAGCACCGGCCACCGCCCCATTGTACCCGGTGGAGACGATCTGCTTACCCCGCACGATCACCGCCCCCACCAGCCGGTGCAAGCAGGTACTCCGAGTAGCCACCACCTGGGCGATGCGCATGAAATAGGTGTCCGTGTCCGGCCGCTCGGGCCTGACCTCACTCATCCTTGAGGT
>JBBQIE010000180.1:0-5542 GCA_038324625.1 Anaerolineae bacterium
GCCCAGGAAACGACGACCGCGCCCCAATCGCTTGAGGGCATTTCCGTCACGCCAGCGAGTCGCTCGGTAGAGAGCGGGCGACCCGAAGTGGATTCCGCCCTATCGGCCTCAACCGAGGCCCTCAAGCCGTCCTCGACCAACCCGGGTCTCTCGGAGCCCGCGGACCCGCCAGTGCCCTCCAAGGGGCTGCCGACGCCTTCGTCGAGCGGCGAAGCCGCGACGCCGTTGGCCTCCACCTCAGTCGGAACGCCGACCGGTTACATCACCGAGGCTCCGGTCTCCGACCAGTCGCCGATGCCGACGGTCTCCGCCGATGGGCCCGCTCAGATGGCGAAGCACATCGTCGGTCAGGTTCGACTCTTGGAGAAGGACGGGGTCTCACGAGCGGAGATGCAACTCCACCCCGAGCAACTGGGGCGAGTGAGCGTGACCGTGCAGGCCCAGGAGGGTCGGGTCAGTATCAGCCTGACTACCGAGAACCCCGCCGCTCATCGGCTGCTCCAGGAGCGCCTCCCTGAGCTAGTGGCGGCACTCTCAGCCTCAGGAATGAGCCTCTCACAGGCTGACGTGGCCCTTCATGATGAATCCCGGCAGCGGGGCGCCCTCCCGAACCGGAACGGCAGGCAGTCCCGCCGCGAAGGTGAGGAAACGGGGGCGGTTTCCGGGATCGCTCTGAGCGGGAGAGTTCCGCTCACCATGCTGGACATTTCCGCTTAGGAGGATGCCGTGCAGGTACAGGGAATCGGACCCACCGCCATCACCACTGCCGCTACCAGCGACCGCACCACGGAGCTGGGGCAGGACGCCTTCATGAAGCTCCTGCTGACCCAGCTCAAGTATCAGGATCCGTTCGAGGCCATGAACGATCGGGACTTCATGGCCCAGTTGGCCCAGTTCAGCTCTCTGTCCGAGCTGCAGAAGCTGAACGAGACCCTGGCCCAGTTCACCGGGGCCCAGTCCCTATCGGACGCCGCTTCGCTGATCGGAAAGACGATCACCGGGGCCGACTCCTCGGGAAGCCCGGTCACCGGGGTGGCCGAAGCCGCCCTCCTCCGCGAGGGTCAGGTATACCTGCGGGTATCGGGGACGGAGCTGCCCCTAACCAAGGTCCAGGAGGTGGTGCTCAGTGGTTAGGACCATCGAGGGGGTTGACCAACGAGCCGCGGCCGGCCTGGCAGAACTCTACGCTCCCCAGCCAGCCTCGTCTGTCGCCCCAGCGATTCCGCCAGGGGCGAACTCGCCGGCCTTCGCCGACGTCCTCCAGGAAGTCAGGAGTGTCGGAGACGGGCTTCACTTCTCGAAACATGCTCGCACCCGCCTGGCCCAGCGCGGTGTCACCCTGGAGGCCGACGATATGCGCCGGCTGCAAGGAGCCGTGGACCAAGCAGCGGCCAAGGGATCGCGGGATTCCCTGGTGCTCATGGATGACCTGGCGCTGGTGGTGAGCGTCCGCAACCGCACCGTGGTGACGGCGATGGACGCCGGCAGCAGAAGGAATAACGTCTTCACCAACATAGACAGCGTGGTTCTGGCTGACTGAACCACATCGGGCCGGACCCCTCTGGGGAGGCCTGAGCAGGAAGGCGGAAGCCGAATGCTTCCGCCGCGATACCGTCTCAGGAGGAATCGAACCATGATGCGCTCCCTCTTCTCCGGAATAGCGGCGCTGCGCAACCACCAGCTGTACCTGGATGTGGTGGCGGCCAACATCGCCAACGTCAATACCACCGCCTATAAGAGCACCAAGGTCTCCTTCCAGGAGCTCATGAGCCAGACCGTCCGGTCAGCCACCGCTCCCCAAGATGGCCTCGCCGGCCGAAATGCCATCCAGGTGGGTCTGGGAATGGTCCTGGGGAGTGTGGACACCAACTTCACCCAGGGCAGCTTGCAGGCCACCGGCAAGATGACCGACCTCGCCCTTCAGGGCGACGGGTTCTTCGTTCTCGAGGGAGGCCTCGGCCCCATGTATACCCGCGACGGCACGGTGGATATCGGACTGGACGGCACCCTGGTAAGCCCGGCCACCGGCATGCATCTGTTGGGCTGGACCGCCGACGGCACTGGGGCCATTGACACCGCCCAACCCCTAGAGCCGATCCAGATCCCCTTCGGCCAGAACATGGCCCGAGGCACCAGCAAAGTGCAGTTCAAGGGCAACCTCGACGCCGAGGATGCTACCGGGGACACGGTGGCCACCCAGTTCGGCGTCTACGACTCTCTAGGGGTGGTCCATAGCCTCGAGATGGTGGCCACCCGTAATGCCGGCATCCCGGTGACCTGGACTCTGTCCGCCAGCGAGTTGACCGTCCAGCCGGACGGCACCGTGGTCCGCACCCCGGTGGCAGCGGTCTCCGACACCACCGTGGAGTTCGATGAGTTCGGGCAGATCGTGGACGAGAACGCCGGCGCGGTAGGCACAGACTCCCCCACCATAGACCTCACCGTGAACTACGCTAACGGTGCCGACAGCCCCGCTCACATCGCCATAGACCTCAGCACTATCACCGGCCTGGCCGGGCGGTCCGAGCTGGACCCCGTTTCCCAGGACGGCTTGGAGAGCGGTTCTCTGGTCTCTTTCAACGTGGATACCTACGGTCAAGTGGTAGGGGTTTTCAGCAACGGGCTTAACCGGATGCTGGGCCAGATCAGCCTGGCCAAGTTCATCAACCCCGGCGGCCTGATGCGGCAAGGGGAGAACCTCTACGCCGTCTCCACCAACTCCGGCACTCCCCAGTACGGCGAGCCGGGGCAGGACGGACGAGGCGTCATCAGTGCCGGGTATCTCGAGATGTCCAACGTGGATCTGGCCCAGCAGTTCACCAATATGATCGTGGCCCAACGCGGGTTCCAGGCCAACTCTCGCGTCATCACCACCTCGGACGAGATGCTGAACGAGCTGGTGAACCTCAAACGGTAGCCCGAACCTGCCTTGAGATCCTGATCGCAAACCGGGCGGGCGCTAGAGTTAGCGCCCGCCCGGACCACGGAGCAAAAGCACCAACGTGAAAGCCGAGGGCCTGCCCATAGTCCCCCTGCCCTCCCTCGCCCGGGGTGGCGTCGCCCCGCTGGTGCTCCTGCCCGGTCGCCTCTACTACGTTTCCATTCTCAGCCGTGAAGGCCCCCAAGCTCAGGTAGCCCTCGCCGGACACCGCTTCACCGCCGAACTGGTGGGGGACCTGCCGACCGCCGGCCGCGTGGCCGTCACCGTCCGGGAAGCAGGCCCAGAGAGAATCGTCCTCGAGAAGGCACCCCTACCGGAGCCCACCCCCGGCCCGAGAGTCAGTCCCGGTCCCCTGACAGACGTTCTTCAGCGCCTGGGGCTGGACTCCCGAGAGGAGTACAGCCGCTGCCTCACCGAGCTGATGCGGACTCGCCAACCCATCACTGCCCGGTCCGTCGCCGAACTCCATGAGGCCTGGGTCCGCCTGGCGGACGCCAATCCCGACTCCCTCCCCCTGTTGGCCAGGCTTCAGGCTCGTGGCCTCCCCCTAGTGTCCGAAACCGTGGCCGCCTCCCAGCACTGGCAACCACCGGAATCCCTGCCCATGGCGAGCTCCCTGATGCATCTGGCTCGGTCTCTGGCCGTCCTGGCTCAGGAACTGGAGGCCGAGCCCATGGCGCGGCAACTGGAGCCGCTGCCCCGGTTCCTGATGTCCCTAGCCCGCTCATTGGCATCCCTGCCCCTCACTCGCGCCGGCGACCCCACTATGCCCGGGCAGATCTCGGGAGTCCTGCAGACCCTCGGGACCCCCGTCGAGGCTCTGGTACACCGCTTGCCCGCGCTTCCGGCCGGCTCTCCGGTCCCAGTGGGCGGGCGTCAGGAGCCCGCACCCGAATCCGCCGGGGATGAGGTCGCCCAGACGGAGCCGGATCGGAGCGCACCGAACCCTACCGGGCTCCCCCAACAGGGGGAATCGCGAGGCGACCTACTGGTCCGCAATCCCGGCACCTCTCGGCCCGCCTTCCCCACCCTGGAGCAGAACCTCCAGGTCCAGCTTCGCCGACTGGCCCCGGTCCTGGATCGGCTCAGAGAGGCAGGCGAAGGGCTCTCGCTCTCGAGCCGACAGACAGTGCTGGAGGCTCGCGAGGCCGTCCACGGCGTGCTGGCGGACCTGGAAGCGCAACAGGTCGGCAACCTGCGGCCTCAGCCCGACAGCGGTAATCCCGGCTACTTCTTCTTCAGCCTCCCCATCTCCTGGTCCGGCCCGAAGGATGAGGCGGCCCTACGCGTCTACTACCGGCCCGGTGAGCAGCGCCGCGTGGACCCGAGCAACACCCATCTGGCTTTTCGACTCTCCGTCGCTCCCCTGGGGGTGGTGGAAGTGGACCTGCGTGTCTTCCGAGGCACCATCTCCTGCGACGTCCGCACCGAGGATGAGGCTACTAATCAGATGGCCATACAGACGGCTCCCCGCCTCGAAGATGGCCTGAGACGGCTGGGCTTCCTCATTGGCGGCGTAAAGTGCCGGATCGCCGGCAACCAGCTCCCGGCGAGCGGCGACGATCCAAATCAGCCGACTACGGAACTGGCCCTCGTGGATGTGATGGTTTGAACGGCGGCAGCCGGAGTCGCCCTCGCCGCCGGCGGGCGGTGGCCCTTCACTACCAGCCCAAGCTCTACGAGGCCCCCCGGGTGGTGGCCTCCGGTGCCGGCGAGATCGCCGACCGCATCCTGGCCTTGGCGGCCGAGAACAACGTCCCCGTACACCAGGACGACGACCTGGTCGCCCTCCTCGCCCAGCTGGACATAGGCACAATTATCCCACCGGAGCTATATGCCGCCGTGGCCGAGGTCCTAGCTTTCGTGTATCGCCTGAAGCTCATGGCTGAGTCGGGTGGCGAGGGGCGCGCATGAAGTGCCTCCGCTTACTCCTGGCCCTATGCCTGGCCTTCACCGCAATCGGCCCCACGACGACAGGAGCCGCGTCCGGCCCCCAGCCGCTCGCGGACTTCCCCCGCCCCCCCGCCGACAACGGCTGGGGGATCCACTGGGCGCCCACTCTGTTCGGCCAGCCCACGGAGATGGTGGACTTCTTCGTAGATCAGGTCGCCAAGATGGGCTGCACCTGGGTCAAGATACTCCAGGGCGATGCTCCCAAGCTGGAGCACGAATACCTCATAGACCGGCTCGTCTCCCGGGGCATCATGCCCGTGCTGAGAGTGTTCAAGCCCTGGAACGATCCCTACGAACATCTGGACGAGTTGGTGAAGCTGGGCCTCGCGCACGGCGTCTACTACTACGAGCTCTACAATGAGCCCAACCTCGCCGGTCAGTCCGGGGGCTGGCGTCCGGGCGAGTCCATCTCCGTTACCCGTGTGGTGGACCTCTGGCAGGCTGCCGCCCAAGACGTCCTGGATGCCGGGGGGTTCCCCGGTCTGCCGGCGCTGGCGCCAGGCGGGGATTACGATGACACCGACTTTCTCCGAGAGTTCTTGCGCGAGCTGCGGCGACGGGGGCGCACCGACCTGCTTCATCGCGCCTGGCTCCCCCTGCACAACTACTTCCTCAATCACCCCATTGACTACCCCAACGATCCAGTCA